>JAOZMN010000032.1 GCA_029934265.1 Bacteroidales bacterium | reverse complement strand
ACAAAATTTTGTTTTTCAAAACATTACAGTTATTTTTATAAAAAATTGTGTTTAAAAAACAAAGTTTTACAACATAATAGTATATATTTGTCGTGAAATCATTCGCAAATATGAAAATTCGGAATTAAAAACATCTAAAAAATAACATACATGGATATTCAATTTAATAAAAACGAAGATACAAACAAATTGGCTTATGCCCAAGTTCGTAAAAGATTAAGAACAATATACCTTGGCGGAGGAAAGGCAAAAATTGAAAAGCAAAAAGCAAAAGGCAAGATGATTGCCCGTGAACGTATTGATTATCTTATAGATACCGATAGCAGAACCGTAGAAATAGGAGCTTTTGTCGGAGACGGATTATATAAAGAATACGGAGGTTGTCCTTCCGGCGGAGTTGTTGTTGTGATAGGATATGTAAGCGGAAAACAATGTATAATAGTTGCAAATGATGCAACTGTAAAAGCCGGAGCATGGTTTCCGATAACTGCTAAAAAAAATCTTAGAGCACAAGAAATTGCAATGGAAAACAGACTTCCGATAATATATCTTGTGGACAGTGCCGGAGTTTTCTTGCCCATGCAAAATAAAATATTTGCCGATAAAGAACATTTCGGACGAATTTTCAGAAATAATGCAAAAATGTCTGCAATGGGAATTGTACAGATTGCCGCTGTAATGGGAAGTTGTGTAGCCGGAGGAGCATATTTACCGATAATGTCAGATGAAGCAATAATTGTAAACAAAACAGGAACAATATTTCTTGCCGGTTCGTATCTTGTAAAATCTGCAATAGGCGAAAATATTGATAACGAAACACTTGGCGGAGCAACAACTCACTCCGAAATTTCCGGAGTTGTGGATTATAAAGTTGAAACCGACGAGGAAGCATTGGACAAAATAAAAAGTTTGATTGAAACAACTTGTGCAAAACCTGTATCACAAGGGTTTAACAGAAGTAAAAGTATCCCCCCGAAAGAAGATGCTGACAAAATTTACGGAATAATTCCGCAAACAAGAGAAAAACCTTACGATATGCGTGAAGTTATAAATTGTTTGGTAGATGATTCTAAATTTGAAGAATATAAAGAAGGTTTCGGTAAAACAATACTTTGCGGATATGCAAAAGTTGAAGGTTGGCACATTGGAATAGTTGCAAATCAGCGAATTGTAAGCAAAACCAAACAAGGTGAAATGCAATTCGGAGGAGTAATTTATTCCGATTCTGCAAAAAAAGCCTCACACTTTATAATGAACTGCAATCAAAAACGCATTCCGCTGATATTTATGCACGATGTAACCGGATTTATGGTCGGCAGTCGTTCCGAATATGGCGGAATTATTAAAGACGGAGCAAATATGGTAAACGCAATGGCAAATTCCATTGTCCCGAAATTTTCGATTGTAGTAGGAAATTCTTACGGAGCAGGAAATTATGCAATGTGCGGAAAAGCATACGACCCTCGATTAATAGTTGCATGGCCTTGGGCAAAAATTGCAGTAATGAGCGGAGCAAGTGCGGCAAAAACATTATTGCAAATTCAAGTTGCTTCAATGAAATCCAAAGGAGAAGAACTCAGTAAAGAAAAAGAAAACGAATTATTAGACAGGATTACAAAAAAATACGATGAAGAAACAAGTCCGTTCTATGCCGCATCACGACTATGGATAGATGCAATTATTGCACCAACGGAAACTCGAAAATTAATTTCAATGGGCATAGAAGCGGCCAATCATAATCCACCGACAGAAGATTATAAAACAGGAGTATTAAGGCAATAAATAGAGAAAAACTTTTACAACAGTGGAAACGACAAAAGAAATTTATGGACTACCAACAGACAATAAAATATATGTACGAGCAACTGCCGATGTTTCAAAGAATTGGAGCTGCTGCCTATAAAGTCGATTTGAAAAATGCCGTAGCATTGGACAGTATTACAGGAAGTCCTCATCGTAAATTTAAAACCATTCACGTAGCCGGGACTAACGGAAAAGGCTCTGTATCACATATATTGGCATCAATTTTGCAAACAGCAGGCTACAAAGTCGGATTATACACTTCGCCTCATTTACTTGATTTTCGTGAAAGAATAAGAGTAAACGGAAAACCGATTGAAGAAAAAAATGTCAGCGGTTTTATTGAAAAATACAGAACAAAATTTGAAAACATTAAACCGTCGTTTTTTGAAATTACCGTTGCAATGGCATTCGATTACTTTGCAAAGCAAAACGTTGATATAGCAATAATTGAAGTCGGTATGGGAGGCAGGCTGGATTCTACAAATATTATAAAACCGATTTTATCCGTAATAACGAATATATCTATCGACCATACGCAATTTTTAGGAACAACACTGCAAGAAATAGCAACAGAAAAAGCCGGTATTATCAAAAAAAACATACCCGTTGTTATCGTTGAAACAGATTCAAAAACTCGCAACATTTTTATGAGTAAAGCTGATAAAGAAAATTCTCAATTATTTCTTGCAAATCATTTATTTTCAGCCACTAACCTACCCTCGCAGGATAACAATTTTCAGGTATTGAATATTTTTAAAGGTGGAAGACTAATGCTCTCCGGCTTAAAAACAGACCTGCTTGGTGATTATCAGAGAAAAAATATAATAACAGCCGTTCAGGCAATCGAAGTTATTAAGGACAAACTGAAAATAACTACAAATCATTTAATATCAGGACTTTCAAAAGTGAAATCTTTAACATCATTTGACGGTCGCTGGCAAATTTAGAAAAAAAATCCGCTTACTGTTTGCGATACAGGACATAATGAAAGCGGAATAACTGAACTTTCAAGACAAATACGCTCGGAAAATTTCAGTAATTTGCATATTGTAATAGGTTTTGTAAACGATAAAAGCATCGAAAATATGCTTCGACAACTTCCCGAAAAAGCTATGTATTATTTTTGCAGACCGGGAATTGTAAGAGGCTTAGATGAATTTGAACTTGAACAACTTGCATCAAATCATAATTTGCGAGGTGCAATTTACGGTTCGGTTTTTCTTGCTTATGAAGCTGCACAAAATAATGCAGAACCGGACGATATGATTTTTATAGGAGGCAGTACTTTTGTTGTTGCAGAAATTTTATAAGGTCTTCGAGCTTTTTAATAAAGATAAAGTCGGATTTATAAATTTTTAACAGCTTAAATTAATAGGGATTTTAATCAGTAGCTACGGCATTTATGCCGTAGAAAAATAAAATAACGCATTGGGCTTTAGCCCTTAATAATCAATAAATTGACAAAAATAGGCTTAGTATCCGATACGCACGGACATATAGACGATAAATTATTGGATTTTTTTAAAGATTGTAATCAAATATGGCACGCCGGAGACATAGGAAGCATCGAAATTATCGAAAAATTATCGGCAAAAGCAGATATTTATGCAGTTTATGGAAATATCGACGGACAGGCAGTAATTCAAACTTGCGGAGAGCATAAACGTTTTCGTTGCGAAAATCGAAATATTTGGATAACTCACATCGGAGGCTATCCCAACAGATATGATAAAAAAGTAAAACCGGAAATTTACAGAAATCCGCCGGATATATTTGTCAGTGGACATTCGCACATACTTAAAATTATATACGACAAAAAAATAAATTGTCTGCATATAAACCCCGGAGCATACGGAAAATCAGGTTTTCATAAAGTCCGAACCGCAGTACGATTTACAATTTCAGGTACGGATATAAAAGACATGGAAGTTTTGGAAATAGAAAGATAAATTAATAATGATACAATAGTATAATTTCAAACAAACAACTTAATGGAAACAGAAATAAAAGTCTCGATACAAGGAGCTTACGGCTCTTTTCACGAAGAAGCCTCGTTAAAATATTTTGCAACTGCCGACAACGAAATAAAAATTATTCCGTGTACAACATTTGCAGAATCACTCGATATGGTGGAAACAGGAAATTCTGATTACGCTTTAATGGCAATCGAAAACACCGTTGCAGGAACGATTTTACCGAATTATGCTTTACTCAGAGCTTCTAATTTGGAAATTACCGGTGAAATTTATATCAGGATAGTGCAAAATTTACTTATTTGCAATGAAGCTGCCATAGAAGACCTTAAAGAAGTATATTCACACCCGATGGCAATTTTTCAAAGCAGTAATTTTTTCCGTAAATTTTCGGACATAAAACTTATAGAATCTACTGATACCGCTTCAAGTGCAAAAAAAGTAGCCGATAATCAAAATGTAAAGTTCGGAGCAATAGCAAGCAAACTTGCCGCAGAAAGATATAACTTGAAAATTGCCGGT
Organism: Bacteroidales bacterium; assembly: GCA_029934265.1. Lineage (GTDB taxonomy): Bacteria > Bacteroidota > Bacteroidia > Bacteroidales > JAADGE01 > JAOZMN01. Next base: position 10,628 of record JAOZMN010000032.1, on the reverse strand, counting down.
GAAAGTATAGAAAATAACAAACAAAATTATACCCGCTTTTTTGCTTTGTCGCTGAAAACATTCGACAGAAAAAATTATCATAATATAAATAAAGTTTCTATGTGCTTTGCATTGCCTCATGAAAAAGGCAGTCTGGCAAATGTGTTGTCCGTAATATCCGCATACGGAATAAATTTGCATAAAATTCAGTCGCACCCGATTATCGGAAAACCTTGGCAATATTTATTTTATATAGATTTAGGTTTTGATGATTATTTCAGGTACAAGCAAACTTTACAGGCAATAGAACCGCTGACAACAAATCTTCAAATACTCGGCGAATACAAACAAGCAAAAAAATCACTGGAAAGAATACATACAATTCTAAAATAAAAATTATATTTGCAAAAAAAATCGACAAGTCGAAGTCTTTAACACTAAATTATTATAATCATGAAGAAAATTTCAATAATTTTATTTGCAATTTTATTTATTGTTTCATGTTCCGAGGATAGTGAAAACACGGAAAAAAACAATACTAAAAAAAATACCGAAATAGTAAAAGAAAACTCTCAAACTCCCGAAAATACAATAAAATCTTTTATTGAAGATTTGGGAAAAAAAGATTATAAATCGGCTTATGAAAAAGCAAAAGTTAAAAAATGGGGAGATTATGAAAAATTCAGTTCCGAAAAATCTTTTGGTTCTATTTCCGGTACTGAAATTAAAAATATCGAACAAAAACCGGATAAAAACGGAAATGCAGTTATAAATGCAACCGTTTTTTATGCCGACCCTGTAAATGGAGACAATACTTTTGAGCAAGTTTTTGAATTAAGCAAATTTTCGGGAGAATGGAAAATTGTATCGGTATCCCTTGTAAAACATAAGAAAGTTACATTTTCCAAAGAAGAAGTAGAGAAAGAAATACAAAAATTTGTATTGCAAAATTATAAAGTTTTTGATTTTGCAATCGGCGATTTGAATAATGACAATATTGATGATGTTATATTAATACAATGCGAAATTGTGGAAGACGAAAATTGTGGAGATGCTGTTCGCCCGTTATTAATTCTTGTAAGAGACGGTAACAATAAATTATCCGTGAAAGCAAAAAATAATAATGTCGTTTACTGCTGTGCTTGCGGAGGAATTATGGGCGACCCTTATGCGGCACTCGAAATTGAAAATAATACATTTACCGTGTCGCATTTCGGAGGAAGCAGCGACCGCTGGTCGGCAAATTTTACATTTGAGTATAATACAAAAAATTCCGATTGGGAACTTTTAAAAACAGTAAGCGAAACATTCAGCGTACACGACCCCGACAATACTTCAAATATAACAAGTAAGACAAAAAAAGATTTCGGTGAAGTTAAATTTACCGATTTTGATTATGAAAATTTTTTATAAATTATTTAAAATACTCTATTATATGAAATTTAAAATTATTTTTATAGTAAGCATTTTTTTTATCGGGTTTAATTCCTGTTCGGAAGATGACAGAAAGGGTGGAGGCATAAGTAAAGGGACTAATTTATCGCCGGAAAAAACTGTTTTTGAATTTATTAAAGATTTGGGCTTACAAAATTATAAATCAGCCTACTCTGTTACAAATAACCCCTTGTGGGGAACTTATGAAGAATTTAGTTCACCGGACAGATTTGGAGCAATAAATTTAACTGAAATAAAAAAAATTGAAACAAAAAATGAAAACAACATTGAAGCAGTAATATATGCAGAAGCTTTTTATTCAGACCCGGTAAATGGTAACAATATCTTTTTTGAGAAGTTTTATTTAAAAAAAGAAAAGGATATATGGAAAATTATTAAATTAAAAGTTCTGAAAAAAGTAGAAAATTTCACATCGGAAAATATCGAAGAAGAAATAAAAAACTTTATTCCTTTTGGTTACAGTATGCTTGATTACAGTGCCGGAGATATAAATAATGATAATATTGAAGATGTTATTTTGATTATAAAATCAAATAATAATTTATGCACTTCTCAAAAAACAGTTATCTTACTTACAAGAAATAAAAATAAAAAATTAGTAAAAACAAGAGCTAATAATTTTGTTTGTTACCGAGGTAGCGATATTAATTTAAAACCAACTTACGGAATAACAATAAAAGATGTTTATTTTACTGTTGAAAATAGTACAGATGATTGGAAAAAATTTATTACCTTTAAATATAACAGCAGTAAAAAAGAATGGTATTTGCAAAATATATTAGAAGAAATAAATAAACTTAAGCAAAAATCAAAGACAAAAAAAGATTTCGGAGAAATTAAATTTACTGATTTTGATTATGAAAATTTTTTATAAAAAATGAATTAATTATTTGTAAAAATAAAAAAAGCTTTTACCTTTGCAACCGCAAAAGCGAAAATAGCTCAGTTGGTAGAGCATGACCTTGCCAAGGTCAGGGTCGCGGGTTCGAGTCCCGTTTTTCGCTCTTTTTTTTATGCTTAAAAATCCGGTTTTTAAGATGCCTGAGTGGCGGAACTGGTAGACGCGCAGGACTTAAAATCCTGTTAACAGTAATGTTAGTGCCGGTTCGATCCCGGCCTCAGGTACCAAAACGGAATTACAAAAAAAGCAGTCAATATTTTGACTGCTTTTTTGTTTTTATACTGAACTCAAATATCTAAATTTCTATTCAAAACTTTTTAATGTATCTTTTATAATAGTTACGGCTTGCAAAATTTCAGTTTCTGTAATAACCAAAGGCGGAGCAAAACGTATTATATGTTTGTGAGTAGGTTTGGCAAGAAGTCCGTTTTCTTTTAGTGCAACACATACGTCCCATGCTTCTTTTCCGTTTCTTGGCTTGATTACCACAGCGTTAAGAAGTCCTTTCCCTCTTACAAGTTCTATCATATCGGAATTTATTTCGGAAAGTTTATTTCTGAATATTTTTCCGAGTTCTTCGGCTCGTTCTACAAGTTTTTCTTCTTTTACGACTTCTAATGCTGCTATTGCTACTTTTGCTGCAACCGGATTACCTCCGAAAGTAGAACCGTGTTCTCCGGGTTTTATTACAAGCATAATATCATCATCTGCAAGAACTGCGGATACCGGCATAACTCCTCCTGATATTGCTTTCCCGAGTATTAATACATCAGGGCGTACTCCTTCATGGTCGCAAGCCAAAAGTTTTCCGGTTCTTGCGATTCCGGTTTGTACTTCATCGGCAATGAAAAGTACGTTGTTTGCTTTGCAAAGTTCACTTGCTTTTTTCAAATATCCTTCATCAGGGACATAAACTCCAGCTTCTCCTTGAATAGGCTCAACAAGAAATGCCGCTACATTCGGTTCTTTTAATTCTTTTTATAATTCAGATATATCGTTGTAAGGTACAACCGTAAAACCGGGAGTATATTGTCCGAAACCTTTATATGAATCGGGGTCGGTGGACATTGAAATTATTGTAATTGTTCGTCCGTGAAAGTTGTTTTCGCAAACTATTATTTTTGCTTGATTTTCGGGTACTCCTTTTTTTTCGTAAGCCCATTTTCGTGCAAGTTTTATTGCTGTTTCGTCGGCTTCTGCTCCGGAATTCATCGGTAAAACTTTATCGTAACCGAAATACTCTGTTACATATTGTTCAAACTCGCCAAGTACATCGTTGTAAAATGCTCGTGAGGTTAGGGTAAGTTTTTTTGCTTGCTCTGTCATTGCTCCTACTATTTTAGGATTACAATGTCCTTGATTTACAGCAGAATATGCCGAAAGAAAATCAAAATATTTTTTGCCCTCTACGTCCCAAACATAAACACCCTCTCCTTTTTCGAGTACTACCGGCAAAGGGTGATAGTTATGTGCTCCGTATTTGTCTTCCCTATTAATGTAATCTTGTGTTGTCATCATTTTTTAAAATTTTATTTTGTAAATAAATAATAAGTTTCGTGCAAAATTATCTTATTTTATTTCAATTAAAAACTTTTTGATTAAAAAAAAGTCATTTATACGAACTTTGCCAAAGGAGTATTATTTGTTAATAATAACTTCCAAAACTGTTGCCGAATCCTCCGGAGCCTGCTATTACGAACATTGCGATAACATAAATAATATAAAGTGCTGAAACTCCAAGTCCTACGAAAGCCAGAATTTTTCCTGTTTTAACATTTTTAAAAGATGCTTCGGTATATTTGCCCGGAGAACTTTCATAAAGTTCAAATGCTTTTTTGGACATTACAAGAGAAATAATTCCCAGTGCAATTCCGGGTATTCCGTAACACCAGCATAAAACTATCGACAAAATACCCATAACAAGTATTCCTATAGAATTAGGTAAAGTCTCCATTCCACCACCTATCGGGGGCATATTTCGGTTTCCCGTATTGCTGTTATTATTGCTATTGCTGTTAAAATCATCAAATTGATTTTTTACTACCGGCTCTACTTTATTCTCAAATTCATTTTTCTCTTCGGGAATATTTTTTTCTTCCGGATTTTCATCATGTTCAAAATCGTCAAATCTGTTTTTTTCCATAGCTGTTATATGTTAAATAGTTAGTTAAAAAATATCGTGCGTAAATGTATAAAAAAACACCGACTTCTAAAATTAAAAGTCGGTGTTTTTTTTATTTCAAATATTTAATTAGTCTAATATATTCATTTTTTCAAGTGTACTGATAACTTCTTTTACTGATTTTGCCGAAGCATTAAGTAACTCCATTTCGTCTTTGTTTAAATCAAGCTCAATTATTTCTTCGATACCGTTTTTTCCGAGAATAACAGGTACTCCGAGATAAATATCCGATAAGCCGTACTCTCCGTCTAAGTATGCACATACGGGGAATACTCTTCTGTCATTATCAACTATCGATTCAACCATTTCTGCTGCGGCTGCTCCGGGAGCATACCATGCAGAAGTTCCCATTAATCCTACGAGTTCTCCTCCTCCTTTTTTAGTTCTTTCTACAATTTTATTCAAATCATCTTCTGCAAGAAATTCTGTAACCGGAATACCGTTTACTGTGGTATAACGAGGAAGTGGCACCATTGTATCTCCGTGTCCTCCAAGTAATATTGCGTTTATGTCTTTTGGGGAAACGTCTAATGCACAAGCAAGAAATGCTCTGTAACGACCTGTATCTAAGATACCTGCCATTCCGAATACTTTATTTGAATGTTTTTTTGCTGTTTTATATGCTGCATAAGTCATAACATCAAGCGGATTTGATACTACTATAACAATAGCGTCGGGAGAATATTTAATTGCTTTTTCGGTAACATCTTTTACGATACCTGCATTTGTTTTAATGAGGTCATCACGAGACATACCCGGTTTTCTCGGTATTCCGGAAGTAATAACGATAATTTCGGAACCTTTTGTTGCAAGATAGTCATTGGTTACTCCTGTAACTCTTGTACCGAATTTAAGAATAGAAGATGTTTGCCATATATCTAAGGCTTTTCCTTCTGCTACACCTTCTTTGATGTCCAAAAGTACAACTTCTCTTGCCAAATCTTTTTGTGCTACAACATTTGCAACAGTAGATCCAACGTTTCCTGCTCCTATAACTGTAATTTTATTCATAATATTATATAGTTAAATTTATAGATTTATTCAACCGCTAAATTATAAAAATATCTTAAAAAAAATATGATATTGAAAAAAAAATGTATTTTCGCAATCTATAACATAAAGTTTGATGTTTTTTAACCTGTTTTTTCGGAAAGTTAGAAAACAACCGGATTTGTACGATAAAACTTTGTAAAAAGCCGGCAGCTTGATAGTGTGTATATTTTAATTTGATTAACTTTGCCAAAGTTAAGACTTTAGAATAGTTGCTATTCGACTATTCCGTATTAAAAATTTTGAATAATTAAAGATGCCTAATATTGTTAATATTTCGGAAGCTGCTTCTATTGCTTTGCATAGTTTGGTGCTTATTGGAAGTAGTGAAAAATATATAAATGTAAATGAAATTGCCAAAAAACTCGGGAGTTCCAAACACCATGTTGCCAAAGTTATGCAGCAACTTTCAAAAAGGGGCTATGTAAAGTCGTACAGAGGTCCGACAGGAGGATTTGTATTGAATAAAAAACCTGAGGATATAAAATTTATTAATATTTATGAAGAAATCGAAGGAGAACTAACTGTTTCACACTGCTCGTTTGAAAATCATCAATGTGAATTTAATTCTTGCATTTTGAAGTGTGTAACTCGGGATATGACTAAATTATTTAAGGAATATATGGAAAGCCAAACCGTAGCAATGCACTTAGACTTAAAAGGTTAAAAGTTAAGAGTTAAAAGTTTTTGTCAATCATTTTTATGACCGGATAAATTCTTAACTCTTAACTTTCAATTATTTACGAATTACTATTTTTTCAACTTCTCCTCCCCCTACGTTCACAGTATATACGCCATTTTGTAAGGAACTTAATTGAATTTTGAAATTATTATTTATAATTTCGGCTTTATACACTTCCATTCCCAAAATATTATTTATCGAAACCGTTTTTCCGCTTGCTCCGTTAATAAAAACATTTCCGGTTGTCGGATTAGGATATATATATAAATTTGATTTTTGTGGAGTTTCTTGAATATCCAATGTTTTATCTTGTGCTATTTTTCCTATCCAAATATCTGCTTCTCCCTTCATTTCATTTACGAAATAATCAGTAGAATTAGTATATCCGACTACATAAAAACTATTTTGGTCAGAGGCTTCGACTGCCGCAGACGCATAATCTTCGCCTGTTCCGCCGAATTTATGAGTTCTCAGAGTATCTAAATTACTGTCAAGTTCCAATAGCCAAAAATCAGTTCCGCCGTATCCTCCGAAAGCATCATCGTCGAAGCTGTTAGTGTATCCGGTAATAAGCAAGTTGCCCAGTACCTGTCCGTCTTCTCTTACTAAATTAAATGCACCTGTTTCATAGCTTTCATCTACAAAAAAGTTGCTTAACATAGCGTAATCATTATTTTTAATTGCGGTATTTCCGTTTTTTATACTGAAATTTATAAGTTCGGAAAGCATTTTATTATTAGAATTTAACTTCGCAAGCATTTCAGATTTTATCTCTTTCTTTTATAAATAGTAACTGACTGCTGTATGAGTTGTAAACAAAACAGCAAGAGACAATGCAATGGAAAAAATTGTCTTATATTTAAGAGATATATTTTTCATAATGTTTTTTTTAATTTCACAATGCAAATATTTCTATTTAATTAATTATTATTTTTTGAGTTATGTTATTTGAAAATTCAATAAAATATATTCCTTTTTTATACTCTGAAATATCAATTTGTTGATTATCGGATTTTATTTTATCCGTAAAAATTATTTTTCCGCAAATATCCGTAATTTTAATATTTTCACCTGTGGAATTAATAATATTGAAAATTCCGGCGGAAGGGTTAGGGAATATTTTTAAATTATCGTTATCGGCAAGGATATTTTCAACGGAAATGGTTTCATCTTGTACTATTTTTGCTATCCATATATCCTTGTCTCCATTCGGATTATGCACATAATAATCGTTGGAAAATGTCAGTCCGGCGAGATATAAATTTTTACCGTCTTTTGAAAATACGGCATCTGTCAGAAGGTCATTATTTGTTCCTCCTATTTTGTAAGTTTGTAAAGTATCTAAATTTTCATCAAAATTTACAGCCCAAAAATCGGTAGCTCCAAAGCCTCCGAAAGCATCATTATCATAACTACTCGTGTATGCAGTCATCAAAAAATGTCCTTTTTCGTCTTGAACTAATTGATACGGAAAATCGGATTCTGTTCCTCCGAGAGTTTTTTGGTCGAGAAGACTTAAGTCCCCTTCGTCTATTTGGAAAAGCCATATATCGAAACGGTCATAAATACTTTGCACATCACCGGTAGCAGATGTAACACTGCCGACTGCAAATAGCGTTCCGTCCGAACCTTTAACTATCGAGCAAGCATAATTTTCGGTAGCAGTTGAACCATATTCTTTTTCTTCCAAGATTTCTTTTCCTTCCGTTTTGACAATCCAAATTTGCGTAGTTGTATCCGGATTAAATATAGAGTATCGTTGCTCCCCGATTACGTAATACATATTTTCTTTTGTTTCAACTATATCAAAAAAAATATTACCGTTTTCCGCTTCATGATGTTCTCCCACAAATTTATCTGAATGTTCAATATTTCCGTTTTTATCTACTTTAAGAAGCCAACCGCCTCTGTATTTGTCAAGGTCTATAGGTAAATCATCACTTGTGGAATATGTATATCCTGTCGCCATATATCCTCCATCTTTTGTAGCTATAATTTTATAGAGCTCATCTGTTCCCGTACTGGTTTCTTCTGCAACGGGTCGTCCTCCGTACATCTTTATCCACTCTATTTCTCCGGAAGCTGAATATTTAGCAATAAACCCGTCATTCATTATATAGGTAGGCATTGAGGCATTCAAATGCAAACCTGTATTTGCAAAATCACCGTCTAATGAATTTGAATAACCGCATATTACACAGCCTCCGTCGGAAGTTGCGATTACATCGGTTATCATATCAAAATAAGTTCCTCCAACAACATCTGTCCATATAGTATCTCCTGTTTCACTGTCTAATTTAACTAACCAGCCGTCTAAACTACCGAGACTGTCGCTTACAAATCCGTCATGCGAATAAGTACAGCTTGCAATATACACACTTTTTTCATCAGGCGATAATGCAATAGCCACTCGGTTTTGAAGTCCTGCTCCATAACCTTCAAAAGAAGAACCGCCTATTGTTTTTGTCCAAAGAGTGTCCGGAGTAGTTTGCGAAAAACCGGAAATTGCAATAAATATTGCAAAAATTAAATATAAAGTGTTTTTCACATGTAAATTGTTTATTTTGTTTAAAAATAATTGACTTTATGATAAAATTTTGAAAATAGTAAACTTTTTTTTCAAACAAATGAATTTTATTAATCGGTAAAATTTTAAAACTAACTTTTTAAATATATAATTACTTTATTTTTACCTGATAGCAGAGTTATATTAAAAAAAACATAAATTTATAAAGTATTATTTATAAGTTTTTTATAACTGTAAACAGTAAAATATACATTGTTTGCCATCTTTACAAATAATCAATTACAGGTAAAGATTTATATTAAATTATTGCTCAAATATAATATATTTTTCATAGGTAAAAAAAAGATATTATAACCAAATAATTAGAAAATAATATTTTTATGCAAAATGTGCAAAAAATAACGAAAGTAAAATTAAACATAATCCGGTTATAAAATATAATAATCTTACTTTATGTTTTTCTATTTGCTTTTGCTTTTTATCAATGATAATTTTACCAAGTTGCGAAGTTGCGATTGCAAATAACATCAAAATAAAATGTTCGGTTTCCCAAAAACGGAAAAAAATATTTGAATCGGGATTTGTATAGTTAAAAGATATTTCTTCGGTCGAAAAATATAGATATACTCCAAATGCAAATTGTAAATAAAGTGCAATTATACAGAATAATGTTATTTTGTTGTCCCGGTCGGAATAATCTGTTTTCAGTATAACCCCTTTTATCGAAGTATAGATAATTATTACACTTAAAGCTAAGTATATAACACTTGTAATATTATGTGTATATAAAATTATATCCCTCATTGTTCCGAAAGTTTTTGAGCTTGTGATATTCTGTCAGCCATGCCGATTCCATCTCGCAGATTGCCTCCTATTATAAGCCCTTTATATTTATTTTGAAGTTTTTCTATCGTTTCAAATCGTTCTTTGCTTTCAATTCCGTATTGCGGAATTGCCGTGTGATGTCTTGTAATTTTAAGTAAATCCGGATTAAAATTCTTAATATTCAACATAGATTTTGTTTCATTTTCCAACATTTCTATAATTTTGTCATCGGACATTTCAATAATTTCCGGACGGCGTATTCCTCCGGCAAATATCGAAAATAATGCTCCGGTTTCGGGTGCCCTTCCGCTAAGTAAAGCTGACATAAACATTATTCCAAGCAATTTTCTGTTTTCTTTATGAGGAATTAAGCCTCCAAAAGCATCAAGTTTCATGCCTTTCCAATTTTTGAATCCCAAAGCAATTTCCACGACTTTTGCATAAGGCAATGATGTAAGTTTTTGCAAATCGGATTTATCTGTAAATTTAAGTAAACCGGTTAATTTGTTTGCTCCGATTGTTGTAATAATTTTATTTGCAATAATTTCGGTTTGCACACCTTTATATATACCGGTTATTATAAATTTGCCTTCGGAATTTATATTTATACTTGCATTTTCAAATGACAATAAAAATTTATCTTTGCCTATCGTTTTATAAATAGCTTCTGTTAAGCCGGTTAAACCTCCTTTTATAGAAAAAACATCCTTCGTTGCTCGTTTTTCAAGTTCGGTTTTCGGTTCTTTTTTCTTTTTCATTGCTCCTTTTATAAAACTACCGTAATCTTGTTCCAAATTATAAAGTTTAGGAAGTGCATATTTGGGTATCAGCAATTTAGGGTCGCCGGCATAAACTCCGAGAATAAAAGGGTCGATGGCATAATCAAGAAAACTTTTACCGAGCCGGCGAGTTACCATATCGGCAAGTGTTTCTTCGCTTTCTTTCCCGACGGAACGAAACGGCTCTCCAAGTACTTTAAATTTATCGCCGACAGTAAAAAGCGGTGTCCCGATTGCGGAAAACGGAC
>JAOZMN010000282.1 GCA_029934265.1 Bacteroidales bacterium | reverse complement strand
ATAACAAAAGCAACAGAAGCAACAGATATTAAAATAACAAATTTACAAAATACCGGATTAAAAGTAAATTCAGCAATAAAATTACATCGTATCGTTACAATATCAGCAGATTTAATAAAACGAGAATTAGGAAAGTTACCCTCTTCGTATCACAAATTGGTAAATGATAAATTAAATGAACTATTTGATTTAAAGAATGATTAATACCACTAATTAATAATGTCATTTTTTCACACTTGCATTAATAGCAAGTTTATTTTTAACATACAAAGAAAGAAACAAAAACTTTAAATAATAATAAATTTTATAATAAAACAGATATGAATAAATTTAAAATCTTAATTGTAAGTGCGTTAGTATTATTTGCATTTTCATGTAGCAACGAAACTGAAACGAAAGAAAACACAGAAAGTAATACTCGTGCTGAGAATAAAGTAACAAATACGGAAGTAAATCCTGTAAAGGAAGATAAATTCGAAACAAATTCCGTTGTAAACGATGCGCATGAAGCTTTTAGTTATTTACAAGAAATTGCAATCGGCAATATAATATCAATAAAATACAATAATGATATAACAACTATTTACAACAAAATATGCAGGGACTTATCTAAAAGCGACCCTTTATATTACGATGAGGGTCCTGGTGCTTATGCTACAAAAGTAATGAAAACTAAAATAAATCCGACAGGTAACGAATATATTATTGTATTCGACGAAGGACCTTCCGCTGACCCTGTATTTTTGTTTTATAAAGACGGAGATTTTAAACAACCGGCTTTTAGTATTGCGGCTTTAAACATAGTTGTACCCGGGAATGGTTCAGTTTACTCATCAGGGCACACTAATAATATGTTCAATAAACGCAGAAAATTTAAAGTTGAAAATAATAAATTAAAAGAAATTGAACAAAGTTTTTATTATGTCGGTCTGAAAACTAAAACATTAAAACCTTTAACACTTTATTCAAGTACACAAATCAGTAATATAACAGCTAATTTACCAAAGGATTATAGTATTGAAGTATTACTAAATAAAAGAAATACAGATTTATATTTAATAAAAACAGATTTTGGATTAGCAGGTTGGGTAAAATTAGAAAATCAATTTTATGGAAATCAAGCTATTGATAAATTAGTTTACGCAGGTGATTAAAAAAAAGATAATTGTAAATATCATTTGCTTAATTGTACATTGTATTACAGCCACGTATTTGACTTGTATCGAAACGCCCGAGAACTTCAAATTTATTGTTTTTGTGAAGTTTACCTAAGTCTTGTGTTTCTACGAACGAGCATGAATTTACGTTTGCAAGGTCAATGATATTTACTCCTCCGGTTCGTCCCGGCGGAAGCATTGAAAAGGGATCGTTTGGGTCTCTGATTAAAATTTTAAGCCAAGGCGGTGTTTCAAAAACATCGTCTTTTTTTGAATATGCTTGAGATAAAAGTTCTGTCATTCCATATTCCGACATAATTTGCGATAAGCCGGAAGCCGTTTTAATTTGATTATGTAAATCTTTTCGTATTATTTCTTTTTTCCTGCCCTTCATTCCTCCGGTTTCGATAATTTGAGTATTTTGAAGCTCGATTTTATAATCATCGAAAAAATCCAAAAGGGCAAAACTGACTCCGAAAAGTATGGTTTTTTGTTTATTTTTCTCATTTTCGGATAGTTTTTCGTACAAATCTTTATGGTTGTAAAGATAATATCCTCCGATTTTGCTTTTTGTTTTTTGTTTCAGCTTGTCAATCATGTAAATAAGTGATGAATTTTCTTTTTCTGAATAAGAAGGTAATAAAGCAAGCAAATCGTAATCGGCGATATTCCCGAAAAATAATTCAAAGCATTTCGAGAAACTTTTTTCGTACAATTTTCTATCCGAAACATAATGTTTACTTGTGTTTTTTCCTGTTGTTCCGCTACTTTCAAAAATTGTATATTTTTGTTGTTCCAAAGAAACAATTTTATGTGTTTTGAAAAAACTTATCGGCAAAAAAGGAATCTCATTAATGCCGGTTATGTTTGAATATCCGCCTTTTACAAGTTCAACATATTTTTGATATATAGAATTATTCTTGTATTGAAAATTAAAAATTTCCAATGCAAGCTTTTCAAAATCTGAATTTGAAGATATATTAAATATTTTATTTTTGAAATTCACTGTAATTTCTGTTTTTATAATTTACTGTGTATTTTCAGCACCTTGTTAATTTTTTTCGTCTTTTCTAATAATTTTTCACTTCATAAATCTTACCGGGCAAACTTCTTATTACATTTTTAAATTCCATTGCAAGTAAAAAAGCCGACAGCAAATTAATTTCAATTTCGGATTTTCTGCTTATAGTATCAATGTTAGATTTTCCGCCTTCGGATTGAAGTATATTTAGAACTTCTTGCTCTTCTTCGGTAAGCTCGATAAAGAGTTCTTGCTGAACAGGTTTTTCCGGTTTTTCGTCCCAACCGATAATATATTCGATGTCTTTTGAGTCTTCCAACAAAACAGCTTTATTCTGCTTTATCAGTTTGTTACAACCTACCGACATCTTATCGTTTATCCGACCGGGAAATGCAAAAACTTCTCTGTTATAAGAATTTGCAATATCGGCAGTTACCAACGAACCGCCTTTGAATGCCGATTCTACGACTACCGTTGCTTTTGTAAGTCCGGCGATAACTCTATTTCTTTGTAGAAAATTTTGTCTTTCAAATTTCGAAGTACTCAAATATTCGGTAATAACAGCTCCGTTTTGTGATATTTCCGTTGCGGTATTTTTATGTGAGGCGGGATAAACTCTGTTTAAGCCGTGTCCGAGTACCGCTATGGTTTTCAGACCGTTTTTTAATGCGAATTTATGGGCACAAATATCTGCTCCGTAAGCTAATCCGCTTACAATTATCGGATTATGATTATTTTCTTTTAAATCTGTTATTAATTTTTCACAATTTTCTTTACCGGCTCCGGTAATATTTCGTGTACCGACTATACTTATTGCTTTTTTTCCGTTAATTTCCAATTTCCCTTTGGAATAAAGCATTACAGGTGCATCAGTACATTGTTTCAGCAATTCCGGATAGTTTTTATCGAGAAAAAAATATGTATTAATATTGTTATTTTCAATAAATTCGATTTCTTTTTCGGCAATTTCGAGTACGTTTCTGTTATTTATTATTTTTTCGGCTGTAAATTCACCTATACCCGGTATTTTTACAAGATTACTTTTTTTCTCCTTAAAAACTCCTTCGATACTGCCCGTATAGGCAATAATACTCTTGGCTGTAACCGGTCCGATACCGGGAATTAATTGTATTCCTATTTTATATTTAAGCACTTATTTTTTATTAAGAATGAAGCCTATAAAAAGGGTATTTCCCCGCAATCAGCCCCTGCCAGTTTGAATGTAAATAATACATTTAGATTTATCAATTCTTGTTAAATTAAACCCTCAGGCTCTTTTTATATCGAACTCTTTCAACTTACCAAAAAATCAGGTTTTACCGGACGACCGTTTTTTAAGACTACTGCCGTAACTTCACCTTTTACCATCAGCATTTCATCGGGTTTTCTGTATATATCTTGTTTGAATATCAATTTCAGATTACCTTCTTTTTGCATTTTTAATCTGCAAATAAATTTATCACCACTTTTTAGCGGTTTTTTATATTCAATAATAACTTTATAAACTACCGGATTTATTCCTTGTTTGCTCAACTTGGCAAAATCATGTCCCAAACTTGTCAGAAACTTATGCCTCGTATGCTCCAAGTAGTTCTGATACACTGAATTATTAACAATTCCTTGTATATCACATTCATAATCTCTTACTTCAAATTCAGTTTCAAAATCGTACATAACAGTTTTTACAATGAACAAATAATAATGAATAATAGACAAATTGCAATAAAAAATTTATTTTTTCATACAACCGGAACAGTTCATAGAGCAAGCCGAACTTGATTTTTTGTTTTTTGAAAAAATCCCCGAAAAAATTTTATATATCATATAAAAAGTATATACAAAAGCTGTTGCAATTATCAGATAAGCTGTTATATTTTGTATCATTACAGTTATTTTAAGTACCTTTATAAAGTTTTTCCTACAAGCAGACCCTTAGGGTTTTAATTAAAAGACTATAAGTTAAATATTTAGATTTATTAGATTTTATTAAAGAGTTTAGTCTAAAAAGTATATTTCTTCGCAATCAGACCCTTAGGGTTTTAATTA
>JAOZMN010000031.1:9401-14973 GCA_029934265.1 Bacteroidales bacterium | reverse complement strand
AGATTTATTAAATTTTTGTTAAATCAAACCCTAAGGGTCTTTTTATACCGAACTCTTTATTTATGCCGTGTAAGGATTTTCCGGTTTTTCGGGAAATTTAAAATCGCTTAGAGTTACTGCTTTTTTTCCGTAATAAAATGCAAGTTGATTATTCGGTAAAAATTCAAGACTTGTAGGGACTCCTTTTCCATAAATAATTCCATCTACAAAATCTGCTTGTTCGCCCGGAATTACTCTATGCGGAAGTTCTCCTTCTCCTCCAACTATTTTTGCAGTGTTTTTTTCCGAAATGAAAATTTGAAACTCTCCAAACCTCATTGCACTGCCCACTTTTGCACTTGCAAAATCGGGATTTTCCGGAAGTGTTTCACTTTTTTCAAAAAGAATATAATCACCTTCATCTTCTTGAAGCCAATATTCTTTTTCGGGTTCATTTTCCAATCTCAAAAGCCATTCGTCCCAAAAACCATCGGGATATTCAAATCTGATACGTCCGAATACCTTAAAACCGATGTCAAAAACGGTGCCGGTTGCTCCTACGGAAAAACTCGAACCGTAATCGGACAGTTTTACTTTCTCGCCTTGTGCTTCAAGTCCTTCGCCGGCAAGATGCGAAGTTTGGTCGCAATACGGACAAACTACCATTTGAGAAAATCTGTATTCCAATTCCAATGGTGCTCCGCAAGCGGGACAGTTAAAATTTTTAAAAGCCATCTGTAAATTTAACTTAGTTAAGGTCTTCGACCTTTTTAACGGGACAAAACCGTATTTATAAAATATCAATAATTAAAAGATCTTCAACCTCTTAACAAAACAAATCTATATATCTGAAAATTTATCAATAAACATTCCGCTAATATAAAATTTTTTTTTGAAATAAAAAAGTACTTTTGTAAAAAATATAATTGTTCGATTATTTAACTTACAAATTTCCATGCATCATTCAAATCCGAATTATTTAAGCTATTACTTATCCGGAAACGGATTCGAAAATGTTAATTTTAAAATACTTAAAAAAATTAATTTAAAAACTTGTTTCGGAAAATCAGAACTTGCAATTATCGGCAGCTCTCATTATTTCAAATTGGAAGGTTTTTTTTTCGAATTATTGACTTGTACGGAAGAGAAACCGAAAAACGAAAGCTTTATTTGTTGTAAACAAGCATATCCGAATTTTAATTACAAACATAATTTTATTTTTTTTGATTATCATTTTTTCACAAAAACGACTAATTTTTCTGACAAAAAATTATTTTTTGATTTTGAAAAATCACTTCTAAATAATGATAAAAATTTATTTCATGCTTTTTGTAATAACTCGGCAATAACAGCTCTGAATTTTGAAAACAATAAAGATAATTTCATTCTGAAAACTTGGCATACTTATCCTGAATATAAATCTGTAATTTATTCGAAAACTAAGTTGCTTAAAACAAAGTAGGCTCGGGTAATAATCTGAAAGTTTTTCGATGATAGGAGGTAATTCCGTGATTTCTTATTCCCTCTCTGTGAGCTTTTGTAGGATAACCTTTATTTTTATCCCAAGAATAAAAAGGAAATTTTTCATGAAGTTTTATCATATAATCATCACGAAAAGTTTTGGCAAGAATTGATGCTGCCGCTATGGAATAATATTTTGCATCACCTTTTATTATGCAAGTATGCGGAATTTTATATTTATGAAATCGGTTTCCGTCTATTATAAGGTGTGCCGGTTTTATTTTTAATCTCTCCACCGCTTTTTGCATTGCTTTTATGGAGGCATTCAGGATATTTAGTTTATCTATTTCACCATTATCAACTTGTGCAACAGCATAGCTGACAGCATTTTTAATTATTAAAGGTCGTAATTCTCTCCGCTGTTTATCGGTTAGTTTTTTGGAATCGTTCAGTAAATTATGTTCAAAATTTTTCGGAAGAATAACCGCCGCCGCAAAAACAGGACCCGCCAAGCAACCTCGTCCGGCTTCGTCGCAACCGGCTTCAATTAAATTTTGGTTACAATAACTTTTTAATTTTGTTTTCATAAATGCAGAACTTTGTCGAAATTCAGACCTCCGTCTGTTTTAACATTCCTACTCGCTATACGCTTGCACAACTTTTTAATTAGTGTCTGTCTTTAAAGTCAAAAAACAGTACGTCCAAAACAGTAATGCGAAATTTATTTCGCTAATTTACAATAAATTAAAAGACGAAATGAATTTTGTACTACATTTTATAAATATAGCCTTGCTACATTAAAAGGTCAAAGACCTTATTTACTCAAAACGATTCTATTTCTTATTTTTTTTACATCATCGGCAAGTTCATCTAACTGTTTTTCTGTCAATGCCTTATCTTCAATACTGTTAAAAATATTACCCAGAGTTTCCATTTCCGTTAAAATTTCAGCAACATCTTTATTATCGCTGAATATTTCGATAAGAGAAAACAATAAATTATATGAAACTTCTTGTTTAGCAATTATTCTGAGAATTTTAGTATCATCTTTTGCAATAATTGGTGCATGGGTTGATATATAAAGCGTTTCAATCCAGCCGCCATAAAGTACAAATACCGCTATTTCACCTTTTTCATTATCGTTAAGATACTCGAAAACATCTTGATATGATTGTGTTATAACATCTTTAACCGCTTCCTTGTTAGAAAGTTTATTCTCAATTTTCTCATCTATTGTTCTTGTAAACTCCGTATTTATGTTAATGTCATCTGCAAGTTTTTTGGAAATAATAAAATATTCTTTAACTTTTTCGGTTTTATCGAAAACTCCGGAATATCCCAAATCCGTACCGTAAATTCCAAGATTTAAAGCCTTATCTTTATCCGATAAATATTTGTCGGAATTTGTTGTCGGATTTATTAAATCACCGGAGAATTTTCCGCCGGCTTTTTGCAGTTGCTCACAAGTTTCATAAGGCGTAGATATAGGATACGAAGGCTTATCTTTCACCACTTCCTTTTCCGGTGTTTTTTCTTCCGTAACAGTATCATTTTTGATGTCGGTATTTTCCTCTTTTGTTTTTCCGTTTTCGCAAGATGAGATTAAAAATATAGAAAAACAAATAGCTGACAAGTAAAGTGTAATTTTTCTCATAATATAATTAATTTTAGG
Source organism: Bacteroidales bacterium (assembly GCA_029934265.1). Classification (GTDB taxonomy): domain Bacteria; phylum Bacteroidota; class Bacteroidia; order Bacteroidales; family JAADGE01; genus JAOZMN01. The sequence continues at coordinate 11,861 of JAOZMN010000031.1, read as the reverse complement.
GTTTATTGAACATCTGTTTTAGTTTTTTCTTTAAGTGTTATTCCGGTTATTTCCATACTTTTATCTACGGCTTTACACATATCGTAAATGGTGAGTAATGCAATACTTGCAGCAGTCAGGGCTTCCATTTCCACTCCTGTTTGCCCTATACATTTCACCATACTTTTCACCGCAACTCCGGTGTCTTTAAGTTCGGTTGTTACGGAAACTTTTGTAGTTAAAAGTGTATGACACAGAGGAATTAAATTTGCCGTTTGTTTTGCCGCTTGTATTCCCGCAATTTCAGCAACTGTAAGTACATCACCTTTTTTCATGTCATTTTGGCGAATTAATTTTACGGTTTCCGAATTTAATTTTATAAAACCTTCGGCTTTTGCTATTCTTATTTGTGCCGGTTTATCGCCCACGTCCACCATTGCAGCTTTACCTGCGGAATTTATATGTGTTAATTTATTATTCATATTTTATTTTGTTAATAATCATTTTCCCACCGAATACTCCCCGAATTTAAAATTTTCGACAACAAAATAAGCTCTCGAATCGGTTCTTGCTTTGAGCATAAAATTTATACTTTCCCATTTTTGTTTCGGTGAATTTCTATAATAAAGTTTAAATTTTCTCACATCTAATTTTATACCTTGTTCTTTTGTGTCGATATAAAAGAGAGCATCACCTTTAAAATTTTCGGAAGTACCGGAAATTGTCCAATAGTGTTCTTTTGAAATTTCAAAATCGGTATTTCCCGCACCAAGATAATGATATACACAATTTACAATACTTTTTTTATCCGGTTTGCCGGCGTGCATACGAAAATTCGTATTCTCAAAAATATACATATCCGATTTATCTACAATTTTATAATTTGAAATTGAAGCGTCCGAAATTTTTTCGTCTAAATCTAAAAAGACATTATTACTTTCAAACGGGAGTTTGATATTATAAATTTGTTCTTTACCGGAAAATATAACTGTTGTATCAAATCTTCCGAGCGTATCACTAAAAAAACTAAGTTCAATTTTATTGTCTTCGGAAAAAAGTTTCCGAGCTTTAAGTCTTTGTTCGATAGTTATTTTTGCAATATTATTTTTATCTTTTTCAAAATTTGATATTGAAAAATGCGGAAATCCGGCTGTATAAATCCACGATTTAAAGAAATTTTCAAGATTAATTCCGGAATATTCCGAAAAAAAGTTTTTTAAATCTTCAGTAGATGCCGATTTATAAGCAAACTTATCAAGATATGCCTTTGATGTTGCAAAAAACAAACTGTCTCCCATATATTTCCGTAAGGTATGAACAACATCTGCTCCTTTATTGTAAACCGTACTGCTGTAAGTATGTTCATGCGAAACTCCGGCAACCGGCAAATATTCACCATCATAAACATGAGCCAATTCTAATACTTTTTTGTGGTTATTCCTGATATAATTTTTATACGCTTCTTTTCCGTAAATATTTTCCGTAAAAACAGCTTCCGAAAATCTTGCCCAACCTTCATTTAGCCACATATCCGAAGGTGTTTTGCAAGTAACCAAATTTCCGAACCAACTGTGAGCAAGTTCGTGTGCATATAAAGTTTCATTCTTTAAAGTACCGTCTATCGCATAATTAGGATAAGCAATATTACAAGCGTGTTCCATTGCTCCGGAATTAAAATTTACGCCGACATACCCTACCCTATCCCACCTGTACTCACCGTAAGAATTTTCATAAGCAGAAATACATTTACTGAGATTTTCAAAAGAAGCCTCAGCTTTTTGAAGCCTGTCTTCTGTTACATAAATACTTATCGGAATTTTTTTTGAAATACCAAAATGAAACAGGTTTAACTCCTTATATTTTGCAATGGCAACCGATGACAAATAAGTTGAAATTTCTTGATTTTGTTTCCATATAAAAGTAGTAGTTTCCGCAGTTTCATTATCTGTTCTATTTTGAAAAACTCCGGAACAAACTGCAACATAGGGATAAGGAACAGTTATTTTATAATTATAAGTTGCTTTATCCGTAAAATTATCATGACACGGAAACCAAACCCGTCCAAAACACTGCGGGTCTGCCGACATTCCCACACCTATATTAAAAGCATAGTCATCTCCGAAAAAAAAGCCGCCCCATCTTTTGTCTTTCCCGGGTTTACCCTTATAAAATATCGAAATATTTAAAGTATCTTTCTGCGACATTTTTTTATCGAAAGTAATTTTTATTTTATTATTTTTATAATTAAAATTTTTATATTCTTTCCCGGACACAAAAATTTGATTAATTTCAAAATCAAGTAAATCTAAATTTATTGTTTTTATTTCTTTTACAGGAACTAATTTAATTCCGGTTTTCCCTGTTATTTCTTTATCAGACAATCGCTTAATCGTTATTTCAATATTATAATTAAGTACATCAAAATTGTCAAAATTTTCCGGTTGTGCCGTTATATTGAAAAAAAAACCGACCAATAAACTT
>JAOZMN010000031.1:0-9391 GCA_029934265.1 Bacteroidales bacterium | reverse complement strand
AGTTTTTTTGGTATTATTGCGTATGAAATTCATTTTGTTTTTTCGGATAAATACAATATTGCATTATTATTGACAAATATATAAGTTATTATAATAAAAATACATTAATTATTATGAAATGCTTATATAAATAGATTAATAGTTTTACAAAAAAGTTTTGTATTTATATAAAGTGCTTATTTGTAATTGTTTGTAAAATTATATCTATATGAAATATTTTAATCTTTTTATTGTTTGTTTGTTTATTTCCGTAAATTTATTCGGACAAGTTTCCGATGATTTTACCGATGATGATTTTACAAACTCTCCGGTTTGGTCGGGCGATGTCGGTTCTTTTGAAGTTTTAAACCCTCCGACTTCCTCTGACGGAGCAATTGATGCCGGAGCTAATGCCGATACTCATGTTTTGCGTTCAAAGCAGTCAAGCGGAGATGCAATTCTTACAACTCCGAGCAACACAGCTTACGGAGAATGGATTTTTTCCGTTGCCGATGGACGAAATTGGTCGGTTTCCGGTAATAATGACTATAAGATTATTCTAATTTCCGATAAAAATATTGTTGGCGATTTAACTGACGGTTCACACAATTTTAACGGGTATTTTTTTCAATTTGACGGCGGTAACGAAGATAATTATATTCTCTATAAACAGACCGGAAACACAACTAATCAAATTTTAGATACAGGTTTTCCGGGAATCGACGATACTGCTACTCCGGAAGGAAAAACAGTTAAAATTACAAGAAGTGCAACCGGAGAATGGACTGTTTTTATTGATGTAGGATTTGAAATATCGCCGACTACTCAAAGAGGGGCAAGTGCAACGGATAATACACATACAAGTTCATCGTTTTTTGGAATTGCAACCAACATATCGAGTGCAGGCACTGAAAGGGTACTTTATTTTGATAATCTTTCCATAACCCCCTTACCCACAAATGATACCGATTCTGAAATTACTGCAGGAGCGAACGTAAAGCCTTCCGGAATTTCGTCAATAGAAAATTCTGCGGACGGTTTACAAATTTTTGATGTGAATTTAACGGATAAGGCAACAGCAGACGGACTTCCGACAATTATAGACAATATTAAATTCACGCAAGGAACAGGAAATGAAATTGCAGACTGGACAACAACGATTGCCGGAGCAAAACTTTTCGGAGATGATATTCCGGGTGGACTTGTCGGTACTGTAAACTCTTCGGATATAACTTTTTCCGGTAACGATTTTATAAGTATAACAGACGGAACAACGGAAACGTATCATATTAAAATTTGGCTTAAAACCGATTTGACTTCAATTTCCGATAATGATAATATAGCTGTAAAACTTGCATTTTCGGATATAACGGCAGATGCAACCGGCTCATCTTTCGGAACAGGTACTATTCAATCAGGACAAATCCCCATAGAAATAGATGCAACAAAACTTGTTTTCAATCAAGTTCCAACCGATATTTCCACTGCCGGAGTTTTTTCCGTAACTGTTGCAGGTACTGATGTAAACGGCAATATTGATACCGATTTTACGAGTGCTGTTACTCTTGCCAAACAAAGCGGTACAGGAATTTTAAGTTCCGTTTCCGGCTTATCTGCAAATGCAGTCGGCGGGTCGGCTTCTTGGACGGATTTAAAATACGATACAGAAGAAACTTTTACAATTTCAGCATCTTCCGGAGCTTTTACACCGATAGCTTCCGGCAATATAATCGGCTCAAATTTAATGGTATATGTCGATGATGATTTTGATGACGGAAATCTTGACGACTGGGGAAATATTGCCGACTGGGCAAGCTCAACCGACAGTCCGATAACCGGTACACATTCCTTGAAACACAATCTTTCAGGAATTGGCGGAACAAGTTATATTTCGACAAGCATTTCCGGATTACCGGTGAATGACGGTACTACAACTTGGAGATTTAACCTGAAAAACGGAGCTTGGGACCCGTCCGGTACAAATTCTTTCGGGTTTTATTTATTTGCGGATACTCCGGACTTGTTGTCTTCAAGTATTAATGGTTATATTGTCGGTGTAGATGTTTCCGGAAGCGATGATTTACTTACAATTTGGAAAGTTGAAGACGGAAGTTTTACTTCTGTAATTGCATCGGCTTTTAATTGGAACTCAGCCGAAACTATAGGTGTGGAAGTGTTGCGTTCGAACTCCGGAAATTGGACTTTAAAATATGATACCGACGGAAATTTCGACAACCTCACAACAGCAGGAAATTCAACCGACAACACTTTTACAAATGCTCTTTATTGCGGACTTATTTTTAAATATTCATCGACTCGTGCCGGTGAACTTTGGTTTGACGATTTATATATTTCAGGTCCTCCGGATACAACAAAACCTCAATTATTATCTGCTTTCGCTCCTTCCGAAAATACTTTAAATCTTACTTTTTCGGAAATTACAGAAAGTACTACCGGTGAAAACATTGCAAATTATTCGGTGAACAACGGACTCGGAAATCCGCAAACGGCCGTTATAAATGTTTCAAACCCTTCACAAATTACCCTCACGTTCTCCGGTACTTTCGCAAGCGAAACGAAAAACACTTTATCGGTAACTAATATAAAAGACAACAACGGAAATATAATATCCGATGTCGATTTTGATTTTACTTACATAAAAATTAAACCGGAGAAAGTTACATTGCTTTCCGACAGCAGTATTGATGTATATTTCAATAAAGAAGTTGATATTACTACAGCTCAAACGCTTATGAATTACGATATTAATTCCGGAATAGGAAATCCTAAAAGTGCAATTATCGACGGCTCAAACCCGGCTTTAATTCATCTTATTTTCGATAATAAATTTATTTCCGAAACAAATTATACTCTAAATATTGATAATATTCAAGATACTTACGGCAATGTGGCAAATTCCGAAAATTTCAATGTAAATTACTATGAAGCAAAGGCTTATGATATTATTATTAATGAAATTATGTGCGATGTTTCCCCACAACCGGAAGCGTTGCCGGCTGTTGAATATCTCGAAATAAGAAATAATAGTACTTACGACATAAATTTAAAAGATTGGACTATAACTTTCGGTACAAATTCACCAAAAAACTTCCCCGATTCCGTAATTCAAGCCGGAACTTATGCAATTATTTGCAACGAAGCCGATGTGTCGGATATGGCGGTTTTCGGACTTGCAATTCCGGTTTCTGTTTCATCGCAACTCACCACTACCGGCAAACGTATAGTCATTCGTAACAACAAAAATATCGTCATAGAAGACATTGAATATTCACAATCGTGGTATAATGATGATGACAAAAAAAGCGGTGGATATTCTATAGAACGTATCGACTACGAAAACTTTTGCGGTGAAGAAGAAAATTGGCACGCTTCCGGAGATTTTACCGGAGGAACTCCCGGCAGAGAAAATTCAATTTATGCCGTTAATCCGGACAATAAAAAACCTGTTGCCGACGAACTTGTTTATATTTCATCGAAGCATTTGCAAGTTGTTTTTTCTGAAAAAGTAGATGCAACAAGCGTCTCACAAAGCAATTTTTTATTAAGCGGTTCAACACAACCATCTTCTTTTTCAATTTCAGACAATTACCCTAATCTTATTGAATTATATTTCACTAATAATTTTTCCGTAGGGACTAATAATTTATCTGTGAAAAACATAAAAGATAAGTGTGGAAACACAATGGAAGAGCAAATTTTATCATTTTCTTACAAAAAAATCGAAATAGAAGAAATTCTTGTAGTTTCCGATTTTCAACTGCGTTTAATTTTTTCCGAAAAACCGGAAACAATATCCGCCGAAACATCAACAAATTATTCGGTAAATAATTCGCTTGGCAATCCTTCGCTTGTAACAACTTTTGCAAGCGACAGCACTTTTGTCGATTTAACTTTTACCGGCAAATTCACTTTGGGACAGACATATATAATTACCATTTCCGGAATTTCAGACGTAAATACAAATCAGATAAGCACTACACAAACCGATTTTGTATATTATATTCCTAAAGAAAACGATTTAATTTTCACCGAAATTATGTGTGATGTAAACCCTGAGCCGGTCGGAGTTCCGGCTTATGAATATATCGAAATTTATAATCGCTCGGATTATGCTTTTAAACTTTCCGGTTGGAAATTTCAAGCAGAAGGACAAAGCGAAAGAGAATTTTCGGATTCTACAATTTTACCCGGAAAATACATTCTTCTTTCCGAACTTTCGGCGGTTGAAGATTTATCTGATTATTCACCGGCTTACGGAATATTAAAATCCACTGACATAAGTGTTTCAGGCAAAAAATTTAAAATAATTTCACCGGAAGGACTGCTTATTAACGAAGTCGATTATTCAAATACTTGGTATCAAGACGACACAAAAAACAACGGTGGATATTCTCTTGAAAAAATAGATAAAGAAAATTTTTGCGGTGCTGAAACAAATTGGAAAGCATCGGAAGATTATAAAGGTGGTACACCCGGCAGTGATAATTCCGTTAATGCTTCAAATCCCGACAGTTCAAGTCCGGAAATAACAAAAATTTTTTATATAAATTCCAAAACATTGAGAATTATTTTTTCCGAAAAAATAAATACAACCGTTGCTCAAACAATAACTAATTATACTTTGAATACTAATACAAATCCGGTTTCGGCAACGCAAATTTCCGATAATAAAACTACGATTGATTTAATTTTCATTAATGATTTTCTTGTCGGAAATAATACAATTAAATTTGATAATATTCAAGATAATTGTAATAATATAATGAATAGTGAAACAAAAACTTTCAATTATGAATTAATTAAAATCAAAACTATTAAAGTATTGTCATCTACACAATTACAATTAATTTTTACCGAAAAAGTCAATAAAACAGATGCAAAAAAATTGGTGAATTATTCGGTTAATAACAATCTCGGGAGTCCTACAGTTGCACTTGTTTCGGCAACCGACAGCACAATCGTAAATTTAGTTTTTGAAACAAATTTTACCGATGGGAAAACACTTACGCTTACAACCGAAAATATAAAAGATTCGAACGGCAATACGATGACAAAAAGTACTACAAATTTCATCTATTACATTCCGAAAAAATTTGATATTGTATTTACCGAAATCATGTGCGACGTTCAGCCTTCGCCGGTCAGTTTGCCGGCTGTTAATTATATCGAAATTCGTAACAATTCGAGTTTAGACATTGATTTGACAGGCTGGATTTTTGTTTCAAAAGGTCAAGCCGAAAGAGAATTTCCGGAATATATTTTAAAATCCGGAGAATATTTACTATTAAGTCAAGACAATGATACTTTGGCTTTAAAAGATTACGGAAAAGTTTTGGGAATACTTACGTGGAGCGATTTAACCGTTTCCGGAAAACAATTACGATTAATTTCTCCACAAAACGAAATAATAGCACAAGTAGAATACGAAAATACTTGGTACGGTTCAGAAGAGAAGCAAAACGGAGGATTTTCGCTCGAAGTTATTGATTATTTCAATAACTGTTCCGACGACGAAAATTGGACGGCAAGTAACGACTACAAAGGGGGAACACCCGGAGCAGAAAATTCTGTAAATGCAAATAATCCGGATATAAGTAAGCCTGAAATTTTATCCGTTACAAGAATTTACTCCAATCGTTCGGATATTATTTTTACGGAAAATATCGACAAAACAAGTGCAGAAAATACAGAAAATTACAAATTAAATGATACGGACTCTCCAAGTTCTATTGATTTTTCATCTGAAATCCCTGATAAAGTAATTTTACATTTTACAAATAATTTTCCGGAAGGAAAAAATACAATTACCATTAAAAATATATCCGATAATTGTTCCAATATTATGGAAAATTATAACAGTGAATTTGAAAACACGCTAATTTATCCGGTTTCATTAAAAATTACTTCCAATAAGCAAGTTCATATAAAATTTTCGGAAGAAGTCGATAAAGAAACCGCCGAAAATATCGAAAATTATTTTGTAAACAATAGTATCGGAAAACCGGAATATGCTTTAATTTCCTCTACGGATTCTTCTTCAGTCTATTTGCAATTTAAAAATCCTTTCACGGAAGAAGTTTATAACACTCTTACAATAAGCAATATAAAAGATGCAACCGGTAATATTATGAAAAATACCGATATGGAATTTATTTTCTATATCCCCAAACAATCCGATATAGTTTTCACTGAAATTATGTGTGATATTAGCCCTGCTCCTTTGGGATTGCCGGAAGCAAAATATATCGAAATTTACAACACTTCCGATTTTGATATTTCGCTCGAAGGTTGGAAATTTCAATCCGAAGGACAAAGTGAAAGGAATTTTCCGGACAGCATAATTAATTCCGGTGAGTATATAATAATGTGTCAAGATGAATATCAAAACGAGTTTGCGGGATACGGAAAAATTGTAACTATTTTGTCGTCTTCCGACTTGGTGCTTTCCGACAGAAATTTAAAATTAACCTCTCCGGAAGGAAAAAACATTGCAAACATTACTTATTTGTCCGATTGGTATAATGATGAAGAAAAATCATCAGGCGGTTATTCTCTTGAAATTATCGACCCGATGAATTTTTGCGGTGGTGCTTATAATTGGCACGCTTCTGAAAATGCAAACGGCGGAACTCCGGGAAAATTAAATTCCGTTTTTGCATCAAATCTCGATACGAGTTTACCCGAATTAAATGAGCTTAAAGTCATAAATTCCAAGATATTATATCTTTATTTTTCGGAAAGTTTATCCGAAACTTTAACAGTTGATAATTTTAATATTTCAGGAACAAAACCGGATACTTTGTATTTTCTCGATAACGATTTTAACAAACTTTCAATCCGGTTTTCCGATAATTTCCCGAACGGTGAAAAACAAACTTTATTATTACAAAAAATAAGTGATAAGTGTAATAATATTTCACTGGATTTCACGGAAGAATTTACATATAACTTATTGAAACCAAATAATTTAACAATCATAAATAAAAATATGATTATGATTAAATTTTCCGAACAGATTTTACAAACAACTGCGGAGAATATAAATAATTATTCCGTTGATAATTCTATCGGAATGCCTTTGCAGGCAAAAGTAAGCACGACTGACTCCTCTACGGTTTTACTGACTTTTACGCAAGATTTTCCTTTGGCAAAAGAATTAGAAATAAGTATTTCTTCACTTTCGGATATAAATCTGAATATCATGGAACCGACAAAAATGAAATTCACTTATTATATTGCACAGAACTCGGATATTGTAATAAACGAAATTCTTTTTAATCCGACTTCCGGAGGCACGGATTTTGTCGAAATTTATAATCGTTCGGATTATGAAATTGATTTAAAAACTCTGTATATCGCAAAAAGAAACGATGACGGTTATACTGAATCTTCCAAACCGTTTTCGGAAGAAAGTTTGATAATTTCACCGGCTTCTTACTATTGTTTCACCGAAAATAAAGAAATTACCACAACCGATTATTTGTCCGAAAATGAAGATGCAATTATTGAAATTAAAGATTTGCCTTCTTATTCCGACGATGAAGGAACAGTTGTAATTTTGCTTAACGACAGTATAGTTATTGATGAATTTTCTTATACGGACGATATGCACTTCGCTTTGCTTGACGAAGATGACGGCGTTTCGTTAGAAAGAATAAATTACAACAATCCTACTCAGGACGAAAATAATTGGCACTCGGCGGCGTCAGATGTCGGCTTTGCCACACCGGGGTATGAAAATTCTCAATTTAACAAAAACCCGAATGCAAGCAATGAAAATATCACCATCGAACCGGAAATATTTTCACCGGATAATGACGGGATAGACGATTTTGCTTCAATATTTTATAATTTTGACAATTCCGGCAATGTTGCAAATGTAATAATTTACGATTCAAAAGGCAGACAAATACGCCGACTTGCAAACAACAAACTTCTCGGAACTTCCGGAGTAATAAATTGGGACGGTCTGTATGAAAATAATCAAAAAGCACAATCCGGTATTTATATCGTTTATTTTGAAGTGTTTGATTTATCCGGAAATGTGAATATTTTTAAAAAACCGGTAGTACTTGCAACAAGGTTTTAAGTACAGCTTAGTAAGGGTTTCGCTTAAAGCGAAGCCCCTCACTATTACTCAAAGCAGATATTAACTTATGAAATGAGTTCAGTCTAAAAAGTATATTTTTTCAAAATCAGACCCTTAGGGTTTTAAGTAATGGACTGTAATTCAGGTGTCTAAGTTTATTAATTTTTGTTAAATCAAACCCTAAGGGTCTTTTTATACCTAACTTATGAAATTATTTTTCAAAAGCATATATTTAAACGACCGCATTTATTTTGCAACAGCATTAATAATCGTGTTGTTTGTGGTTTCTCACTTTTTTCCGATAGTCTATCCTTTGGCAAAATACGGATTAATATTAATATTAGTATTGACTTTTGTCGATTTTATGATGCTTTATGCCTCATCTAAATTTCAATTAAAAGCAAGCAGAGACACACCCGAACGCCTGTCAAACGGAGACATTAACGAGATTTATATTTCTTTGAAAAATAATTATTCTTTCGGAATAAATGTTGAAATTATTGATGAAATACCTTTTCAATTTCAAAAAAGAGATTTCGGAATAAATTTGAGTATAAAATCGGGGAAAGAAAGTAAAGTAAACTACAAACTCCGACCGGTAAAACGAGGTGAATACATATTCGGAAAGCTGAATATTTTTGTTTCTACCAAAATATCATTTGTTACCAAACGTTTTATTTTCAATGAAGGACAAAACACTGCCGTTTATCCTTCCTTTATTCAGATGAGGAAATATGAACTTCTTGCAATTTCAAATAATTTGAAAGATGCAGGGATTAAAAAGGTCAGACGCATCAGTAATAACAGTGAGTTTGAGCAAATTAAGGAATATGTAAGCGGTGATGATTTCAGAACAATTAACTGGAAAGCAACCGCAAGACGCTCCAAGTTAATGGTGAATCAATATCAAGACGAAAAATCGCAACAGGTTTACAGTATTATTGATATGGGACGTACCATGAAAATGCCGTTTAGAGAATTATCGTTACTCGATTATGCAATTAATGCCGCTCTGGTAATTTCAAATATCGCAATAAAAAAACACGACAAAGCCGGTTTACTGACTTTTTCAAAAAATGTACACAGTATTGTTCCGGCAAGTAATAAACCGGCTCATATAAATAATATTTTGGAAGTTCTGTACAAACAAAAAACGGATTTTTTGGAATCAAATCATGAAATGTTATTCGTAACCGTAAAAAGAAAAATCAGACAAAGAAGTTTATTACTTTATTATACTAATTTCGAGGGACTTTCTTCTTTAAACAGACAGATTAATTTTCTGAAACGACTTGCAAAAAA
>JAOZMN010000281.1:3043-4238 GCA_029934265.1 Bacteroidales bacterium | reverse complement strand
TAGAATTTAAAGCAAAATTCAAAACCGAAGAAGTCGATAAAAATATCAGATATTTATTAAATTACGCCAAAGATGAAATATCTAAAATATTGAAAACAAAACCAATAGTATCCGAATTACCCGAAAAGATACAATTTTACGCACACCCTTTGCCTGCAAACATAAACAGCGAAAAATTAAAAACGGATTTATACGATAAATACAAAATAGAAATTCCGATAACCCAAGCAAACGGGGTCGAATATTTAAGAATTTCTATACAAATGTACAACACAAAAGAAGATGTGGATTTTCTGATTAAAGCATTAACGGAAATAATTTACGCTTAAAAACTTTGCCAAATTTAACTTTTGGAAAGTTCTTTTAAAATGTTAAACACTAATTTACAATACTTTAGCTTTTTAAAAATTCAACTTTCCAAAAGTTTTACCATACAACATAGAAGTACATACCTTAATCTATCTTAATAATCACGGTATCAGTTACTTCAATTTCAGAAATACTATCAATCTTTTTAAATATTTCAATATATTTCAACCCGTTTTCCACATAATTAGGATTGTGAGTTGTCGGTGCCGTGCTGTCGGGATATAATTTTCCGGTATTATGTAAATGAAAGGCATGTTTATACTGTTCTGCTCTTACATATTTTCCGTAAGTTTTATCTATCCATTCGGAAGCATAATATAAATTCATATCACCTTTAATATCCTCAATATCAACACCAAGCCAAAAGCATTTATACCCCATTATTTGAAATGCTCCCCACGAAGAAGCCATATCTTTAAGCTCATCGTCGGAAATATCTTCAAGCATTTCCGTAGTAATATTTTCAAACTTGTCGATTTTGCCGGAACGAAGTTTTTTCAAAGTTTTGTAAGTCGCTTTTTCAAAACGAGGTTTTACCAATTTACGTCCCGCACATTCCAAAACAGCAAGAGCTTTCAAATAATTTTTATCTAAAACAAAATGTTCCGAAAATTCATCTATTTCCTCACTGTAATTCTTTTCAACTCTTTCTTCTACAGAAAGATTATCATCGTTTGAGACTTCAAAATTGCAAGAAACAAATATCAAAATTAAAAACATAAAGGAATTTTTAAACATTCTACAAAATTAACAAAAGAGTTCGATATAAAAAGACCCTTAGGGTTTGATTTAACAAAATTTAATAAAATCTAAATATTTAATTTAC
>JAOZMN010000281.1:0-2943 GCA_029934265.1 Bacteroidales bacterium | reverse complement strand
AGTCTTTTAACTAAAACCCTAAGGGTCTGATTGCAAAAAAATATACTTTTTAGACCGGACTCACAAAACTTTTTTATAAAAATATTAAAAATCTATATTGAAAATTAAGCATTTATAATATTTAGCACATATTTTTTTTTAAATTTGCAAAAAATCATTAAAGAGTTCGATATAAAAAGACCCTTAGGATTTGATTTAACAAAATTTAACAAATCTAAATTTATAATTTACAGTCTTTTAACTAAAACCCTAAGGGTCTGATTGCAAAAAAATATACTTTTTAGACTAAGCTCTTTTAAACTCAAAAAAATCCATGAAACAAATAATCATTATTATTTTACTGACATTACAAATACCGGTCGCTTTTTCACAAATTAATTACGACGATTATTTTACCGAAAAAACTTTACGTCTCGATTATACAATCGGCGGAAATTCCGACAATTTTAAAGTTTATTTTCAACAACTCAAACAAGAGCCCTTTTGGAGCGGTCCTAAAACCAAACTTCTCGACGATTTTAATTTCGGCGATTACAAAATCATAGTACTCGACTCCACCAAAACCGATACAATATATACAAGAGGTTACTCTTCGCTTTTTGCGGAATGGATAGACGAAAAAAAATCAAAAACAATTAACCGAAGTTTTTACGAATCGGTAATAATGCCGTTTCCGAAGCATGAAATTAACGTAAAACTTCAATTCAGAGATAAAAAAACAAATTTTTTCGATATTTTTGAAATAAAAATAAGTCCGAACGATTATCATATCAAAAAAGACAAACAAACTAAATTCAAATCCCAAAAAATATACGGAACTCGTAAAAGCAACAATACTTTAGACATTGTAATATTACCGGAAGGATATACAAAAGAAGAAATGGAGAAATTTCATAAAGACACAAAAAAAAATATTGATGCTTTTTTTGAAGTAGAGCCGTTTAAAAGCAATAAAGAAAAAATTAATTTTTGGATTGTAGATGCAATTTCGGAAGAGTCCGGTACGGATATTCCCGGCGATAATATATGGAAAAACACAATTTTAAATTCAAGTTTTTACACTTTCGATGTTGAACGATATTTAACCACAAGCGACATAAAATCGGTAAGAGATATTGCCGCCTATGTTCCTTATGACCAGATTTATATACTCGTAAATACCGAAAAATACGGAGGTGGAGGAATTTATAATTATTATAATCTTTGTGCATCGGATTGTTATCAATCTGCAAGAATTTTCACCCATGAGTTCGGACACGCTTTTGCAGCTCTTGCCGATGAATATCAATACGGTTTTGAAACAGCCGAAGAACTTTACGACATGAGTGTAGAACCTTGGCAGGCAAATATCACAAACCTATCCGATTTCGATAAAAAATGGAAAAACCTGACAGAAAAAAACACACCTATACCGACACCAAACAAATTTAAAGATAAAATCGGAGCTTTTGAAGGTGCCGGATATGTCAAGAAGGGAATTTATCGACCTGCATATAATTGCAAAATGCGGTCAAATTCCGTAAACGAATTTTGTCCGGTTTGCTACGACACAGTATTAAAAATGCTTTTATTCTATACGGAAGAATAACATGAAGGTCTGAAACCTTTCAATGATGCTTATACACTCGTGTCGGCACATATTAATCAGTAAATTATAAATTAAAGAGTTCAGTCTAAAAAGTATTTTTTTTCGCAAGCAGACCCTTAGGGTTTTAAATAAAAGACTGTAAATCAAACATTTAGACTTGTTAAATTTTGTTAAATCAAACCCTAAGGGTCTTTTTATACCGAACTCATTAAATAAATCCGAAAAATGGAAGACGAAATATTTACATTTGAAGAATTATTCAAAGATATTAATGTAGCAGATATTAATATCTTTGAAGGACATATAGACCCCGAAATGCAACTTGAATTTATGGAGCATTTATTGGAACGAAAAAAAACTGACCTTGATGATATTGAAACACATATAAAATTATTGTTTTCCGAAACAACCGGCGAAGACAAAAAGAAAGATTTAATAGTCGGACTTGTTTCTTCGGAAGAAGTAAAAGCATTTCGTGCCATTGAAAAATTTGTAAGCGAAATTGAAGATGGAGATTTAAAAAACTGGGCTGTATTCGCATTACATGAAATGAAAATGAAACTTCAAGCTCTTTTTTCCGACAAAACAAGGGTTTCCGTAATATCGCAAATGGGCGGTAAAGGCAATAAATTAAGACATTTTTGTGTATTCCCGATTAAAAAAAACATGAAATATACAAAATTCAGACATGAAGTTATACAAAAAGAAATAGATTATTTTTTCAAAAAAAACGGTGCGAAACTCGAAGAAATCACAATGGAAGAACGTTTTGTTTCAATCGTCTGTCTTGTTCCGATAAGTATTTTATTGGAAAATATTTTTGTTGATATAATAGACAGTGCAAATGAAATGGGTGATTTTATTTCCGAAAAATGCCTTATTACAAATACAGGAAAATTAAGCAGACAAGAAATTATTGATTTCTTAGACGAAAAAAAAACAGTGTACAATTAACAAAGAACAATTAACAGTGAACAGTTTTGAAAAATCTGTGATTCTTCAAAACTTCAAAACTCTAACTTATGAAACGAAATTTTATAAAAAAAGAACAAAATATCAATAATTGGGAAGATATTGAATCGTATTTTAAAAATCTTCAAGAAAGAAAAATTACTTCCGAAGAAGAACTTTTAAAATGGTGGAAAGACCGCAGTGAAACAGAGTCGTTTATCGAAGAAGACATGGCTTGGCGATACATAAAAATGAGTTGTGATACTGAAAATAAAAAACTTGAAGAAAGTTTTACTTTTTTTGTATCCGAAATCGAACCGAAAGTTTCAGAATATTCCGACATTTTGGATAATAAACTTATGGCTTCCGATTTTACAGCTGATTTGGAAAAAAAAGGATATTTT
>JAOZMN010000030.1 GCA_029934265.1 Bacteroidales bacterium | reverse complement strand
AAGCAATATCCCACAAAGGTTACGATAATTTTACCATACCGGCTGTTGCAAGTATTATTCTTATTTTCGGGAAAGAATACCTTTTACTTTTTTAAAGTTTCCTGCCTGCTTCTATTTTTATCTTCCAAAATTAAAATTTTCAGAAGTTCTTTTTCGCTTATATCCGGTTTAACAAATTTCCCGGTTTCCCTGAATAAATTTCCAACTGCTTCTTTAACAGATATTTTTAAATATTTGTCTTGATGAACAAAATTCATAAATTTAAGAACACGAAAAGCATTAAACCAGTCAAAAAAACGTTTCCTGAAAATTTTATCATTCGGACTGTTCGATTGTATTTTTTTCAATTCAATGAAAAATTTATTTTCATAAAGAAATTCAAAAATATTTTCGGGTAATTTTAATTTAATTTTATTAATATTTTTGTCATTGATATCCGGTTGAATAAAAATATTAATATTTTGAAATAAAATTTTCAAATCTGAAAATGCTCGTAAATTATATGTAAAAAAAGTATCTTGTTCATTACTAATCATCTTTGCCACAGCAGCTCCGGTTCCGAAAACTACACGGTCGGAAATTCTTGGAGAAGGAATAACTTTTGTTTTTGTAATTTCTCCGTAAGCAGCAAGCGGAATTATTTTTTGTAAAAAATAAAAATCTTCTCCGGCTTTTCTTCTGTTCATACCTCCTTGTTTGGCGTAGGTTTCGGCACGCACGGCAAAACTCGAACCGATAGTATGAAAAGCATAAGGAAATTCGGCATAAATAAGTGCATTTACATAATATCGCAAATGCAACTCGTAAGAAATTATACTTTTATAGATATTTTCCTCAAAATCAACACCTTCTGTCGGGTGTTCAAAATGTATGGAACAAGCGTTTTTATCCGGATTGTTTTTAAAAAAATGCTCAATTTCAGTAAAATAATTTTCTTCTACAACAGAGTCGGCATCTAATCCGACAATTATTCCTTTCGGATTTTTATTTTTCCCAAAACGCAACAACGCCTCGTCCATTCCTATTTTGCGTGCAAGTCCGACACCGGCAAATTTAGCAGGCAAATTCTCGATATTTCGGATTAAATATTGTACTTTCTTATTCTTAAAACTTGCCGTAAGTTTTTTGGCACTTTTATAAATTCCTCTGTTAAAGGAAATTATATCAACATCAGTCGTTTGAGAAGAATTTATAATTATAATTATTTCTACATTACAAGTCGGCGATTTGCAAAGATTCAAACTTTTTAAAGTTCTATTAAGTTCCGGCTCGTTATAACAAGGAATTACAACAGAAATTTCAAGATTTTCGTTCGAAATTTGCTCAAAATTTACAGGATAATTAACAAATCGGTTAAAATATTTTTGAGCAAAATTCATAATATGAATAAAATATTTTTGGAATCAGACCCTTAGGGTTTGAAGTAAATAACTGTAAATAAAATATTTAGATTTGTTAATTTTTGTGAAATTAAACCCTAATGGTCTTTTTTTACCGAACTTTTATTTGCCAATATTTCCGGACGACAAATAACCGGCATTCATTCCTTTTATGACTGCTCCGGTAATGTCCATTCCGTCTTTTGCCAACAGCACGGTTCCGCCGACAACTGCACTGCTGAGTATCAAATCGTATTTTTTATTGACATTATACTTTTTCAGATACGTATAAATGCTGTCGTAAACTTGTCGGGTAATATTTTGATTTTCTTCCGAAAGTTGCAATTCGAGCATTTGCCCCTCCTGTACATATTGTTGCTGAAGTGCAAGCAATTTCTGCATTTGCTCTTGTGCGGTAGTTTGGGTCATCATTCTTTCTTGCACCTTTTGTTGCAACTCTCTCTCTTTCCGTTGCAACGAAAGCATTTTAGACTCTTGTTCTTTACTTAATCGAGCTTGCTTGTCCATCAAAGCCGTTTGAAGTTCGTTATACAAACTGTAAGAATCTACAAGAGAGTCTATATTTACATAAGCTATATTTCCTGTTTTTACAGTATCCGTATAGGAAGTTTCCGTCGGATTTTCTTTTTTGTTTTCCACAGTTTCCGGATTGTTCCGACTGATTGTCAGCAATATTACGCCAAGTAAGGCAATTATGCTGATTGTTAATGTTACTTTATTCATAATTTAAGATATCTTTTTGTATGGTTTTTGAAAGTTTATTAAAAATAAGAGTGTATGAATCATCAATCCACTCTTTTAATTTTGGCATGTTTCATAAGTGCAAATTTTTTATCTGCAACTTTAAATACTAATGTGTCTTCTCCGAAAGGAAAGCTTTCCGTAACTCCTTTTTTATTTAAACAATATTCTCTGAAATTTTCTATATTCATATTCGGAAACAAAACTATAAAATAAAAGAACCAATAAAAAATTTTTGTCAATTTGTAATAAAATCTATATTTGTAAACTCAATATTTTTTAACAGTGAAGATACTTGCATATATCAGGTAAAAACACTTGACGAGTACAACATTTTCAATTTTTTAAATAAATACATTTTTTCAAATTAATTATTACACATGGATTTAAAAGGAATTTTAGCAATTTCGGGACATTCCGGTTTATTTAAACATATTTCAAAAACCAGAAACGGAATAATTGTAGAATCTTTAACTACAAAAAAACGAATGCACGCATTTACATCAGCTCGAATAAGTGCATTGCAAGATATTGCAATTTATACAGACGGAGAAGACAAAGCGTTGCTTGATATTTTTCAAGAAATTTACAAAAAAGAAGACGGCAAAGCAAGTATAAACCCTAAGTCGTCAGGTAACGAGCTTAAAAAATATATGGAAGGAATATTACCCGAATACGATAAGGAGCGAGTTTACACTTCTGACATAAAACGAGTAATAAGTTGGTACAATACACTCAACGAACTTAATATAATTAATTTAGAAGCTCCAATAGAAGAAGAAGCAGATAAGACAGGAAATGAAAAGGAAGCCGAAACTTCAGAAAAAGAAGCTGAAAAAAAAGCAAATTAACTAAGCAAACAGACGATTTGATTTCAAAAATCAAAGTTTTCACTTAAAGTGAAACTTTGATTTTTGAAACAGTTCTGTTAAATACCCTTGTAAATGATTGTATATTTTGCTTTCGCCTGAATAATAAGGCTTTTATGAATAGATAAAAGACCTTAATAATACAAATTAAGATGTAATTTTTTTTGCCGTTTCAAATTCCACTTCATAAAAAGCATCGGCTTCTTCTCCTTCCAGCATAATCAGATTTTCGGTAAGCTCAGTAATAGTAAGCCCGATATTTTCTCCATACAAATAACAATGTTCTTCGGGAGTAATATGTAATATACTTACGGATATTTTATTCTTCATCGCTTGCTTCAATCTTGCCAATAAAACTCCGGAATTATCATAAGGCAATTTTAAATCTTGTACGACCTTAGAAACTCCTTTCTTTACACTGACAACTTCCGGTTCACCTGTTAATGATATTTCCGCAAATTTTTCTGAGTCAAGAGTCTCTATATTAATAATTAATCCGCCTTTACCATCTTCTTTTTTTATTATTTTCGGCGTTTCGATAATAAAAAGTTTATCTTCTTTTTTAATTTTCTTATCGGTTCCGAATAATGATTCAAAAAATGCTTTCATGTTTTTAAATTACAAAGTTACTATACTGTAAAAAATAAAGTTCTCACCGAAAAATACTTACAGAGTAAATAAACAGTGAGAACCTTATATTAAGATTAAATATCGAAATAAAATAAATCTGTTTTTAATTTATTTTAAACTCAATCGTCATTATCAAATATTTCTAATTTGTAGCTTGCATCTACTATCGTATCATGGTCGGGACCTTTTCTCATACCCATTTGATAGCCTGCATCATTTCCGGTTAGAGTTACCCAAATATAAGTATTACCGGATTCTTCATCATTATCAATTGTTTGAACATGAATGGTATCATAACCTGTTCCTTCCGGAAAATAAAGTTCACTTTCAAGTATTTGATAATACGATGAGGGAGAAGTACTGCTGTCTTCCACTTGAAATTTAACTGTTACCGGATTTCCTTTAGCAGCCGCACAATACACAAGTATTTTTCCTGTTTTTTTCTCAAGTACTGCTTCGTCCGACTTTAAAGCATCTATTGCAATAAAATAGTCGGAAGCCGGCAAGATATTCGGTTCTATTTTCTCGCAACCGACTGCTATAAATATTCCGACAAGCGAAATTATTATAATTTTATATATATTTTTCATTTTAAAAAAGATATTAATTAATGATTAATGATTTAACGATTTTTAAATCGCTAAATCATATAATAAAATTTATTTTACTTAACGTAACCCGGGTTTTGTACCATATTCTCGTTTGAAGTCATTTCAGAAACAGGAATAGGCATTAACCAACGATGGTCGGAAGCTCTTACTTCCAAGTTACAGCCTTTAATACAGCCTTCGTTTGTTACCCTTGTAAATCCGGTACCCCAACGGCGAAGGTCAAAAAATCTGAATCCTTCCGCTACAAGTTCCTTTCTTCTTTCATTCCTTATTTGCTCTTTCAAACCGGTTCCGTAAGCTGTTGCATTTCTTGCTGAAAGTATTGCATCTAAATCTGCCTGTGCTGATGCGGTATTCCCAAGTGCTTCATAAGCTTCCGCTCTGTTAAGATACTGCTCCGCTATTCTGTAAAGTTTTGCTTGATTAACATTCAAAATATTAAGATTCGGATTAGTAGGATACTTATTAAGTATTGTTTGTCTCCCCGCACGAGGTGTAGTTACATTATCCATAAAATAAGCATCATATCTATAATCCTTCTTGTCATACATATCCAACAAAGCGGGACTTGCAACATAATCGGGACGAGGGTCATTACCTATTTGCCCGGTGTTCCAAGTAGCACCGATAGCCGGTCCTCCGTTTGTTATAGTAATAGCAGCTTTGAAAATTATTTCAGAAGAGCCATCTCCTTTTCCTCCGCCCTCTCCATCATATTCCCACAAATCTTCAAGGTCATATTTGTTATCTACAAGATTGTAACTGCCTCCGTCAATTACCAAAGAAGAATATTTGATTACATTTTGATAATCTCCCATTTCAAGATATACTCTTGATAAGAAAGCATAAAGTAAATTCATGGAAAATTCGGTATTACCGTTATTCGCAATCGAAGGCAAAAGATTGCTTTCACTACCGTCTTCTTCCTTATTTATTACTCTGTCTATATCCTCAAAAATAAAATCATAAACTTCTTGTACCGTATTCCTTGTGGGGAAAGTAATGGTCTGTTCTCTTACAATAGGGACTCCCAAGTCAGAAGCGGCAGTAGCTTTATCATATCTTTTTGAATAAGCTCTTACAAGCTCAAAATGCGACATTGCCCTGGAAAGCAAACAAGTTCCGAGTACGACATTTTTGCGGTCTTTATATTCATCACTAATTAAGCCTTCGTCAAGTTTATTTATTATATTACTTGCTTGTACAATATTATTATAAGCACCACCGAATACATAGCCCATATCATCGGCTCCATAATCCCATGCTATAATTTGTCCGTAAGCATTTGTATAACCGATTACAGGGAAAAAATCATCACATATTATATCCGGAATAATTATCAACGCTCCGCTCATGCCTCGCCAACCATCATAAACTCCGTACATTGCGGTTTCTACATCATCTATTGTAACCAATGCCATATCTTTTGATATTGAAGTCGCCGGTTGCAATTCCAAAAAACTGTCATTGCAAGACAATGGTACAAAAGCTACTGAAATAATCAGCAGTATCGATAAAATTTTTCTAAACTTCATATTATTTTTTTTTTGCTTTTTATTATTAATTAAATTGTTAAATCCAAACCTATTGTGAATACTCTGATAGCCGGATATTGATTAAGTTGAATATTACCTACAAACTCAGGGTCAAAACCTTTGTATTTAGTATAAGTCCAAACATTTTGTCCTCTCGTATATATTCTCATTGAAGTAATTCCTTTCATTCTGTCAGTTACCTCCGCAGGCACTTGATAAGATAAACTCAACTCTCTTAATCGAAGGAAAGACCCTTCTTCAAACATACGAGTATCAAATTCATTAGTCTGTAATGTCAGCTCTTGAACTTCGGTAATATCTCCGGGATTTCTCCAATAATCAAGCATGGCAACATCTTGATTTTGACTTCCGAAAATTCCGTTTGACTCCGTAAAGTAACGTAAATTGTTAATAATATAGTTACCTTGTGTAAAAGTGAAGAACGAACTTAAAATTAAACCTTTATATGTAAAGTTAGTTCCGAATCCACCGTTGAAAGGAGCTATGGCACTCAAAGTCCTTCCGTTTTTTGATTCCGGTATAGAACTTAAAGCTTCATCATCGTAGGCATTTGTAATATTTCCGTTTGCATCGTACCAAAGCGGTGTTCCGTTTGCGGGATTAACCCCTGCAAAATCTACTATCCAAAAAGCTAAAAGCGGTTCGCCTACTTTCAAAATACTATGAGACCCCACATCCGAGATTTCATCTTCATCTCCGTATAATGCAGTTATTTTGTTTACATTGTATGCAAAATTAAGATTAACATTCCAAACAAAATCATCTGTTCTTATTATCGTATAATCAAAAGTTGTTTCTACACCTCTGTTATACATTGCGGCAATATTTTTATTGACTCCGGAAAAACCTGTAGTAAGCGACAAAGGTTGTACCAAGAAAAGTCCATCGGAACCTTTATGATACAATTCAATTTTAGTGTTTACTTTTTTAAATAGTCCGAGTTCGATACCAAGGTTAAGTGCAAATGATTGCTCCCAAGTTATATCAGGATTTTCAGGACCGCCGGGATAACTACCTGCATGTCCGTCATAGTTAACACCGGAACCATAAAGAGCCGCATATTGGAATGTTCCTATATTCGAGTTACCGGAAGTACCGGCACTTGCTCTAATCATTAAATTATCTATTGCAGATATTCCTTTAAAAAAATCTTCTTTTTGGGCTGCCCAACTTGCACCTACCGACCAGAAATTTGCATATCTGAAATTAGAACCGAATTTTGATGAACCGTCTCTACGAATAGAACCGTCAATATAATATTTTTCTTTAAGTCCGTATGCCACAGTACCGAAATAAGACAATAAACCTGAATATCTTGCAAAACTACCGCTTGGGTCTCCGTCCATTTCCGTAGCATTAGAAAGTTGTCTGTTTATATCATTAGAAAAGATAACACCGCTTGCGGAAAAACCACCGGAAGAAACCTTCTCTGTTTCATGTCCCAAAAGAACATCTATACTGTGATCTTTTCCAAAAGTATTAGAATATCGTAAAGTATTGGTATTAACCAAAGTTGTACCGGTACCAAAACTTTCAGAGATACTACCCTTTCCTCCCCTTGCCGCATTTTTTCCACTGTAAGATTTCGGAGATGTATAATAATGACTTAAATTATTGGAAAAATTAAGTCCGAGAGTACTTCTGAAAGTAATTTTATCGGTAATACTATATTCTCCGAAAAGACTTGAAACTATTTTCAAGGCTTTGTAAGTATAATCATTTAAGGTTATTTCTCTGTAAGGGTTCATTCCGAAAGGATATGTGTTATATTTTTCGGGTTTTTCTCCACTTGGCAAATATGGTTGCTCGTAAGGATTGGAAAGATAAGCCGCAAAAACAGGATTTTGTACACTTGCACTATTTCCTCCTCCGGCTTCCGAAAGATTTCTTTTTTGCCAACCGAGAGTCAATGTATTTCCGAAAGATAATTTATCGGAAACCATGTGGTCGAAATTAAATTGTCCATTCCAACGTTGAAAATCAGAACGTTGCAAAGTACCGTCTTGAGAATAAAAACTTGTAGCTACGAAAAATTTTGTTTTTTCGTTACCACCGGCAGCTGATACTTCATGCGACTGCATCGGTGCTCTTTGAAAAAACACTTCATTCCAATCGGTATTGACAGCTTTCCAACGGTTTACCGTATCAATGCCTGCAAGTCCGAGTCCCAAAGTATCTCTAAGCCCGAGAGCTAATTCATAATCAATTTTTTGGTCGGTATTCATCATTGTAAATTGATCGGTTGTATTTGTTCCGAAACCAAAAGAACCTCTGTAATTAATAGCTGTTTTTTCTTTTATACCACCTCTTTTGGTGGTAATAAGAATAACCCCGTTTGCTCCACGAGAACCGTACATTGCAGTAGCAGACGCATCTTTAAGAACCGACATACTCTCAATATTATTCGGATTCAATGATGAAAAAGAACTTTGTCCGACAGGTACTCCGTCAATAATAAATAAAGGTGCTGTTCCCGAACTGAACGAGCCGATTCCCCTTATGGTAATAGTTGCCTCTGAACCGGGACTTCCGTTATTGGAAATCGCCATCAGCCCTGCCGTTTTACCCTGCAATATATTATCAAAACTTGCAACGGGTACATCTGCTATCTGTTTAGCTCCAATAGTTGAAACAGCACCGGTAACAGCCTCTTGCTTTTTCTTACCGTAAGCAACGATAACAACTTCTTCTTTCTCTTCCACGTTTTCAGCCAAAGCAACGTTAATTACAGTGCGTCCTCCTATAACTTCCTCTGTTGTCAGTAATCCCACATAGGAAAAAACAAGAGTTGTGCTTCCTGCAGGAACTTCCAATGTATAATTCCCGTCAAAATCAGTTACAGTCCCCACACCGACTAAGTCTTTTACCTGTATGGTAGCTCCGGGTATAGGTTCACCGTTAGATTCCTCTGTAACGGTACCGGTTATTGTTACACCACCCTGTGCAAATATCTGCATAGTCGCAAACAGGAAAAGTGTGAATAGTAAAGTAGTTTTTTTCATAAACCTTAAATATATTTAAAAATTAATAATTACGATTAAATGTTTACCGCTCAAAAATAGAAATAATATTTTGCAAAAACAAAATATGTTTATTTTTTTTCGGAAACTTTTAACCGGCAACTCTATATTGAATTTGAAATTAAAATACTGATTTTTAATAAATTAAATAAAACAGCTAACAACACACAATACTGTAAATCAGTACATTACAAAATAAGATAAAATCATTATATTACGATAAAATTTGTCCGCACTATCCTATTTTTTCATTTACAATTTCCAGTATTTCTTTTTCTTGTTTTATTGTTTCTTTTTCAATTTCTTGTGCCTTATGAAGCATATCCCGAACATAATTTTTATCATCTACTCCCGAAAAATTAATTTTCACATTCAAAAAAGCTCCTGAGACTGCCGCTTTTACCGCCAATGCACCAACTCCGGCATCACTTACCGAAGCCTGTAAACCGATTTGAGCCATAGTTTTTATAATTTTCATGGACTCCAAAGAAAGTTTCATTATATTATAAGGTACTTCTATTGCATTTTTCGTAGCCTTCTGCATTGCGGTGTAGCGAGCTTTTTTTTCGGTTTCACTTGCCTTGGGCATTCTTACGGCTTCCATTATTTTATTGAAAGATGCAGTATCTTCATCGACCAATTTCAATAGTTTTGATTTTAATTCTTCTCCTTTTTCTGCGTAAGCGGAAAATTCTTCCCAACGCTCGTCCCAGCCTCGTTTGTGTGCGGAAAGATTCGCAACCATAGTGGCAAGCGATATGCCGAGAGTTCCCATATAAGCAGAAATTGAACCTCCGCCGGGAGCAGGTATTTCTGCGGCAGTTTTGTCTGCAAACTCACTCAAATTATGGTCTATAAGTTTCTTTTCCGAACTTTTATTTAAGATATATTCAATAATACGCTCTTGCGGATTAAAAGGTTTTAATTCATCCAGACCAAGTGATTTTACTGCAATTTTAATAATTTCAGTTTCAGATATTCCAAGAGAACGCTGTTGTTTTTTAAGAAAATATTTACCGGCATCAAGCATGGCATTGAGCGGAATAAGTCCGACAAGTTCGGAACCTGTTACTCGTATTCCTCGTTTATTTGCACTTTTTTCTACCGCATCAAATGCCTCTTGAATAGTTGTTACGGTAATATCCGTTAAGTTCATGGAAATTTGAGCAACTCCGTATTCTTCTATGTACCAGCCTATTGCTTTTACTTTTTTCAAAAGACCCGGAATACGAACAGGGTTTCCGTCTTTATCTTTTGCGATTTTTCCGGAAAGTTTATCGCCTTCTCTTTTTACTCGTCCCGCTTCACGGACATCGAAAGCTATTGCATTGGCTCGCCTTGTGGAAGTGGTGTTCAAATTAATATTATATGCTATCAGAAAATTTCTGGCACTTACGGCTGTTGCTCCTGTTCTCGGATTAAATTCGGAAGAGCCGAAATCGGGTTTCCAATCGGGATTTTTAAGTTTTTCGGGAAGTCCTTCGTACTCTCCTGCTCGCACATTCGCCAAATTTTTTCGTTTTTCTTCAAAAGCGGCATTTTCATAACAATATATCGGATAACCAATTTCTTTACCGGCTCTTTCGGCAAGTTTGCGAGCATATTTTACGGTTTCTTCCATAGTGATATTCGCAACCGGAACAAGCGGGCAAACATCAGTAGCCCCAAAACGAGGATGCTCTCCTTTATGTTTGCTCATATCAATAAGTTCAGCAGCTTTTTTCATGGCAAGAATTGCAGCTTCGACTACCTCGTCCGGAGTTCCGACAAAAGTTACAACAGTTCTGTTTGTTGCTTTGCCGGGGTCCACATCAAGAAGTTTTACTCCTTCTACGGTTTCTATTTGGTCGGTAATTTGCTTTATTATCGACATATCTCTGCCTTC
The DNA here is from genome assembly GCA_029934265.1 of Bacteroidales bacterium. Taxonomy (GTDB): domain Bacteria; phylum Bacteroidota; class Bacteroidia; order Bacteroidales; family JAADGE01; genus JAOZMN01. The sequence continues at coordinate 4,343 of JAOZMN010000030.1, read as the reverse complement.
GCTGAAATTAGGTACGCATTCTATAAGTTGTTTCATAAAAATTTATGATTGTTGATTTACAGTTATTGGTTAGTTTACTTAACTTACATTTAAAAAACAGTCCAAAAGTAATAAATTTTATTAAATTTTATAATCATTCATCAAAAAAAAACAAAACTTTAAAAATCCGGCATAATATTAGTTTTAGTATTACTTTGCAAAATATAAACAATAAATTTAAAACACCTTATAATAAATAGAATAATGAAAAAATATTTATCCGTAAAATTTGTCTTTATTTTAAGTTTTGTAATTTTAATCTTACAAACAAAAGCACAATCCTCGACTTACACGAACTTGGAAGAGGCTCTGAAAAATAAAGATATTGCCACTCATTTAGACCTGAGCGGTAAAAATTTGAAAAAACTTTCGGTAAAAATAGGCGAGCTTACTAATCTTAAATATCTGAACCTCAGTAAAAACCGCTTAGTTGAACTTCCAAGAGAAATAGGAAAATTAATAAACTTGGAAACACTTATTCTTACAAACAATAAACTTGAAATTTTACCGAGAGAAATAGGATTGCTGTTTAATCTGAAAATTTTAGACCTGTCCGGCAATAAACTGTCGAAACTCGACAAAAGATTTTATACACTTGAATACTTAGAAGTTCTGAATTTAAGTAAAAATAAGTTTATTTTTACGCCAAAATATTTGTCCAGACTTATAAATCTGAAAAACCTTGATTTAAGTAATAATAAATTAACGGATATTCCTAAATTTAAAGGCTTTGAACTTATAGAAACTCTAAATTTGGAAAGGAATAAAATAAAAAAAATATCGCCCCACATCACAAAATTAAGTAACCTGAAATCTTTAAATCTGAAATCAAATAAACTTAAAGAATTTCCGGATATGTCGGAAGCATCGAACCGATTGGAGAACTTAAATCTCGAAAAAAATTATTTTACTGAAATCACTCCTGAATTACTCTCTGTTTCAAGTCTTAAAACCTTAAATATGGGGTTCAATAAAATAGTAAAATTACCGGAAAATATAACAGGTTCGTTACGAACATTAAATATAAGAGGGAACAATATTCCTATTCCGGAAGTGGAAAAATTACAAAAAAAGAAACCCGGTCTCAAATTAATTTTACTTCTTTCGGACAAAGAATTGAAAAATGCAGAAGTTTTTACTTCACTTCCGGAAGCTCTTAAATCGCCGGAAAAAGTACATATTTTATTACTTAATTCAACTTCATTTTTACCGCCGGACATTAAAAATTTGAAATATTTACAAGTACTTATAGCCGAAAATAATTCTCTCGACAATTTGCCGAAAGAAATAGGGGAACTTATTAATTTACAGGTTCTTAAAATCAGTGGGAATTATATTACGGAACTGCCGTCTTCAATAGGAAAATTGAAAAATTTAACTATTCTCGATTTAAAAAAGAATAAATTGACCTCGCTTCCCAAAAGTATTTCCGGACTTAAAAAACTGAATAAAATAGACCTAAGTAATAATTTGCTCGAAAACTTACCGGAAGAAATCGGGAACTTATCGGAACTAACTATTTTAAATCTTTCTTCCAATGAGTTGGATAAAATTCCGACCGGCATTGTAAAGCTCTATAAATTAGAAGTTTTACAACTTTCAGAAAACAGATTAAAAACTCTGCCACAGGAAATCGGACGTTTACGAAACCTTACAAAACTTGAATTAAGCAAAAATATTTATCTGACCGATTTACCGGAAAGTATCACAAAACTAAAGAAATTATCGAAATTGGAAGCTGATAATAATTATCTAAAAAAAATCCCGAACTCGATAGGCTCGATGACCGAACTCAAGGAAATAAATTTCAGGGGCAATTATATTTCCGAACTTCCGGAAAGTATAAAACAATTGAAAAATTTGGAAAAATTAAATATAGGTTCAAATAAATTTTCTGTTTTTCCGAAAATTACCACAGATATTAAATCACTTAAAATCATTGATATAAGCGATAATCACATAGCCGAACTAAATAAAAATATAGCCGATTTAAGTTCTATTTCAGAATTAAACCTTTCCGGAAATTACTTGGAAAGTCTGCCTTCGCAAATCGGTAATTTAAAAACCTTAAACGAGCTTAATCTGTTCGGAAACAAGATTAAAAAATTCCCAACGGAAATTAAAAAATTAGAAAAACTTATGATTTTCGACATCAGATACAACGAGGTTTCTGACGAAGAAAAAAGCAAACTTAAATTAAGTCTGCCGGGAGTTACTATTTATTATTAATACGAATCAAGCCATCGGTCTTTTTTTAATCATTCCTCCTTTTGCATCTTTGATACTGTGCATTACAACGAATGCCTCTTGGTCAATTTTGTCAATTTCGGTATGCAGTTTCGATAACTCCAAGCGAGTTACAAGAGTGTAAATAATTTCAATTTCTTCTAATTCATTATCGAATTTTGAATATCCTTTTTTGCCGGAATATATGGTGCAAGTTCTTCCGAGTTTATTTATAATTGCCAATCTTATTTCCTCATTTTTATCTGATATTATTGTAACTCCGACATATTCTTCGATACCGGAAACTACAAAATCAACGGTTTTCGATGCCGCCAAATATGTCAGCATTGCGTACAATGAAATTTCGATTGTAAAAACATAAGCCGCAAATCCAAATATAAATACATTAAATACCAATATTATATCACCTACCGTTAATGACGTTTTTTTACTCATAAAAATTGCTACAACTTCAGTGCCGTCTATAACCGAACCTCCTCGAATTGCTAATCCGATTCCCAATCCGAGAAAAAATCCGCCGAAAATGGCAATCAACAATTTATCGTTGGTAATGGTAGGATACGGTATAAAATGAACCGAAACGGCAAGTAATATTATGGCAACAATGCTCTTAAACGCAAATTGCCTACTGATTACAGAAAATCCCATAATAATAAACGGCAAATTTACCGCAACTATCAATACAGATAGCGGAACAACTGTCATCTCGGCAATTATTAATGAAATCCCCATTGCACCTCCGTCAATGAACATATTGGGTAGCAAAAAACCTTTCAAACCAAAACCTGCGGACAATACAGCCAATAAAATAAAGAAAATATCCTGCAAGATATGCTTAAATTCTACTTTTGTTTTTGTAAGCTCCGTTTCTAAGCGAGTTCGTACAATTTCACGATTACTTTTTTCAAGTCTCCGTTTTGTTACTTTTACTATTATATTTTGTATAAATGCAATCATTTACAGATATTTATAGATTTATAATTTCATCTTCATTCTTTCAATTCTCACCCGACAATTTCATAAGTAGAATGCCCGTTTCCATTTTTTTCGAGCCTGATTTGTACAGCGATTCTGTCTTTTAAAGCTCGGACGTGTGAAATTATCCCGATTGTACGATTTGTACGACTTTGCAAGTTTTCAAGAGCAACCAAAGACGTATCGAGTGCTTCCGAATCAAGCGTCCCGAAACCTTCGTCAATAAACAGGCTTTCAATTTTGGTATTTTGTCCGGCAAGGTCGGATAAACCCAGTGCGAGTGCCAAACTAAGCAAAAAACTTTCTCCGCCGGAAAGTGTTTTTACCGAACGTTCGGAATTTGCCAAGTATGTGTCTATCACTACAATATCAGGATTTTCAACACCCGGTACTTTTTTCATTAAATATCGCTTATCGAATTTCAACAGATGCAAATTTGCTTTTGCTATAAGTTGTTGCATAGTAAGCTCTTGTGCAAATTTTGAATATTTATCGCCGGTTGCACTTCCTATTAAAGTATTTAAATTATCCCAACGTCTGACTTCTTTCTGTTGACTGTCTGTGGCAATTTTATTTTCTGAAAATTTCTTTTTTTGTTTATTATTATGCTCCAATTTATTGGTAAAAATTCCTATGTTTTTATTACTGTCGGAAATAGTATTACTTGTATTTTTGTTTAATATTTCCAACTCCTCCAAACTATTATTATTCTTATCTTCTTCTTGAATTTTTGCAAGTTTTTGTTTAATATTTTCAATTTTAGTATCAAGCTCTATTTTTTGTTTATCTAACTCCTTTCGTTTTTTATTTATCTTCTCTACCTTCTCTTGCTTTAAGATATTTTCAAGTGCATTTTCCGGACTTTCAAACCCCAATTCGGAAATTATCGGTAAAAGTTTTCCGGAAGCAACTTTATTTTTTTCGGATAAAGTTACTTCTTTATTTTCAAGTTCTTCTATATTTTTGAGAATATTTTTTTGCTCGGTTTTTGTTTCAGTCAATATTTTATCCGAATTATTAATATTTTTATTAATAATTTCTTTTTCTTTAAGCAGAGTTTTGTCCGGATTTAAAATAAAACT
>JAOZMN010000029.1 GCA_029934265.1 Bacteroidales bacterium | reverse complement strand
CTTGACAGAGGACCGAGAATCAGAGAAACTTTACAGACTGTAAAATCTATGGTCGATAATGGCTCTGCTTTATTAACACTCGGTAATCACGAATATAATGCAATTTTATATACGACAAAAAACAAACAAAAAAAATGGCTTAGGGAACATAGTAACAAAAATATACAGCAATTTGAGGCTACAAAAAAATCATTTGAAAAATGTCCTGAAGAATTGGAAAATTATATAAATTGGTTTAAAACCATACCGCTTTTTCTCGAATTTGATAATTTCAGAGTCATACACGCCTGTTGGGAGCCGAAATTAATTGATTATGTTAAAAAAAAATTACCCAAAAATATTCTTACCGATGAATTTATTTTGAAATCATCAATAGAAGGAACTAAAGAATTTGAAGTTTTTGAAATTTTGCTTAAAGGTAAAGAAATTCAATTTCCGGAAGGACTTTCATATACAGATAAGGACGGAAATGTTAGACGCAGATTGCGTTTTCAGTGGTGGAGAAAATTACATAAAGAAACTTATCGCTCGATTGCCGTTAATTACGAAAAACAAGTTTCTTCCGAGTTGGTTAATCCGAAATTTCTTGAAGGACACATACCGTATTCCGAAAAAGAAAAACCTGTATTTTTCGGTCATTATTGGCGAAAAGGAATACCGAAAATATTAAGTAAAAATGCTTGTTGTTTGGATTACAGTGTAGCAAAAGGTCATAAACTTGTCGCTTACCGTTTCGATGGCGAAAAATATTTATCAGATAAAAAATTAGTATCTGTAGATGCTATTGATGATTTTTTGTTGTGAAACAAGTATAAAGTTGCCCAAAAATGATTTTTATTTCAGATTCGACTTTATTTGTATTTTATTATAATAAGAATGGTATTAAAAACGTTTCCTTTTGTAAGAGAATTGATTTATGTAGTTATTTTTTTTCTTGTTCAAAGAAAACCTTAAGTATCCTTGCATAAATTTTTCTATAACAAGTGCATTATAAACCATTAAACAAGTAGAAGACCTTAAAATACAAAAAATGAAAAAAATCTTTATTCTAATAATACTTACATCTTTTTTATTTCCGGTAATCGGACAAAATATTATACATTTAGACCAAGTTGGTTTTAAAGAAAAGGTTTGGGATTTTAAAAAAAACGATAAGTGGAAATATGAAGGAAACACACCTGTAATTATAGATTTCTATGCAACTTGGTGCGGACCGTGTAAAATAATTGCTCCTCATCTTGAAGCTTTGCAAAAAGAATACGGAAGCAAAATACAGGTTTACAAAGTTGATGTCGATAAAAATGTTGCTGTTGCCAAACTATTGAAAATCAGAAGTATTCCTACTTTATTATATGTTTCGCCGGACGGAAAATACAATAAAGTAGTCGGTTACAGAGACAAGGAAGCTATTCGCAAATATATTGAAAATCATCTTTTGTAAATTAATGGTGAGTTCGGTATAAAAAGACCCTTAGGGTTTGATTTAACAAAAATTGACAAATCCAAACACCTTAATTACAGCTTATTACTTAAAACCCTAAGGGTCTGATTTTGAAAAAATATACTTTTTAGACTGAACTCAATGGTGACTTTTCAGTAGCTACGGCATTTATGCCGTAGAAAAATAAACATCACACACATAGGGCTTTAGCCCATGCTTAGCGAAGTTTGTAACTTCGTTTTTCAATTAAAGGTAGATTGTATCTACCATGCGTAGCATATTTTCACAATTAAGGTTTCATTCATAAAAATAGAACTATGACTTATACTGTAAAAATAAGAGAAACAAATTCCAAGTCCATTAGTATAATTAATATGTTAAAAATGCTATCAACAGATTATGATTTTTTACAAATTTATAAAGAAGATGATAATTTGGACTTTATGACAGAAGAACAAAAAAAGGAGTTTGACAAACGATACAATTACACTATTAATAATATAAGTGAAGGTAAAACATGGAAAGAAATTGAACAAAAACTTTTGCCGGAATGAAAAAATACACTTTATTTATAAATAAGTTTGCAGAAGAAGATTTAGAAAATTCAAAAAAATATTACGATAATCAACAACAAGGATTAGGTTCAGATTTCTTGTTGGAAATTAAAGAAGTTGTTTTAAGAATTGAAAAAAATCCATATCAATTTTCGGTAATAGACAAAAAAGCACGAAAGGTAAGTTTAAAACGTTTTCCTTTCGCAATATTTTTTGTTGTAGAAGATAATTTAATAAATGTTTTTTCAATATTTCATTTCAGCCGTAACCCTGATGTTTGGAGAAAAAGAATTGACTTATAGCTATAAAATAGTTACTGAAATAACTGAAAAAGAAATAATTACTACTAATAGCAGTTATCGGTTGTCAAGCAAAATTTTAAGTTTTTGGAGAGCAAATTTATTTGCCGGAGAGTCTATCGCTTTTTTTATTTCTTGTTTTTCGCTTTCTGTAAGATGCCAGCTTATTGAAATTTCTTGTTTTTCGGAAGTTAAATATAAATTTACAAAATCTATTTGTTCTTGTAAGCGAGGCGACATTTGACGGAATTGTTTTTCGAAATTTATTTGCTGAAAATTAAAATAATTTCCTACCGACCCCTGAAACGGACGAAAAATATCACTGATAAAATCATTGCTGTTATCGTCTTGTTCTTTATTTCTGTTTACGATTTGTAAAAAGATAATTCCGCTTGTATTTTTAAGTATCCACTTCTCGAAAATTGAAACAAATTCCAAAGATGTTGAAATTCCGTAATTATCGTGTGCACCTGCATCGAAAAGTTGTAATTTTTCTTTGCCGGGAAGACTTATATATGGAGAGATATACGGAAATGTAGCACTCATTCGGATAGCGGTTGAATATCTTAGACTGTCGACATCAAAATTTTCATAACCGGTCATAAAGTCAATATTTACGGAATTTTTGATTTTTGGTTTAAAAGAAAATTTGTTACTTTTTTCAAAAAATGATAATTTTTGAGGCGAAATTAATAATTTCCGTCCGTCGTTTGCTATGGTCGAACTGAAAATCAGCATAGGAATTTCACCTGTTTTTTCGGGTTCTTTGTATTTACTTATAGTTTTATCGAATACGTAATCGGTATTTTTGTTTAAAGTTTTCTCGAACATATACGCCCTGTCTTTATAATATTTCTTGCCGGAATATTCAAATTCTTGAAATCGGAAAAACCACGCACCGGAAACCAAAGCAAAGCCTATCGGATTAAGAATATCGTCCGAAAGTTTATTAATATATTTTGTGTTGTACCACGATTTTATTTTTCCTGCTTTTTCTTGTATATACAACTCTCGCAGGTACGATGCTCCCAACATTCCGCCGGAAGCTCCGGAAATTAAATGTATGCTCGGTAATAATTTTCCTTCGCAAACACTGTCGGCTTTGTGAAGCGAAAAATATGTCCAAACCGCAGCTTTCAATCCTCCGCCTCCGGCATTTACAATTACAAGTTTCGGAAGTTTTTCTTTACCGGTTTGCAGATTATTTTTTCGTTTGTTCAATATGTCAATCATTGCATTGAAATCTTTTGTATATTTTTCGTTTTCCGTACAAGTGATGCACTCTTCAATATCTTGATTTACTGAATAATTCAGACCGTAAGCTGAGTTGTGATAATCAAAACCGGAATGTCCTGCCATGAAATTCAACGAAAAAATAAATATGATAAAAGCAACTATCGACCACTCTTTGAAAACAGCGTAAATTGTGGCAGAAAATAACAATAACAACGAAAGCAGAAGTAACAAACTTCCGGCTGCCGGCATAAGCATAAAATAATAATCCTTAAAAAGTCCGAGAACTACCGTGGATAATAAAACAAGCCATGAAAAAACTGCTGAACTTATATTATTATGCCTTAGTACTCTTTGTATATTTTCACTTTCAAAATGTTTGTAATGCCTTGCACGTCGAGCTTTGAATGGTGTGCTTAGATATATTTTAACTTCATGTTGTTTTTCGTTTTCTTGAGGCATATTGGACATTTTCCACTTTATATCTTTGTCTAATAATAGACCGATTGCCTTCCAACGTTTATTTTTTGGTGTTTTTACTTTCCCGGCTTCGGTTAATTTGACAATATCTGTATTCATTGTAAAAAACCATGAAAAAGAAATAATAATCATTATCAGAATACCGGCAAGAAACGATAGTATGTTAAAAAATACCGAAAAAACAGATAGCAATTCTTCATTTATCTGAAAAACAATACTATAGTAGATAAAAACAATGACAAATAATACAGGTATTATAAAATTATTCAAAGAATATTTTGCAAAAGGGTGGAGGAGGGTTGCCATAAAAGGAAACAAATATCCATTTGTCAGATAGCTTGATATTTGATACGCAATAATAAAAATTCCGCTTGTAAGTCCTAATATAAAATATGAAAAAATATTAACTTTGTTCAGATATTCAGGCACCCAAAAAAGATATTGAACACCGTATTTTGTTCCGAAATTGCCGGTAATTATTGCAAATAGAAATATCCAAAACAACAACAAAAGCTGATTCCTGCGAAAATGCAAGAAGAATAATCTGACAGGAAAAAATCCCGGAATATTTTTTATAAATGTTTTCAAAATTAATTATACAATTATAGAGTTCGGTATAAAAAGACCCTTAGGGTTTGATTTGACAAAATTTAACAAATCTAAATGTTTAATTTACAGTCTTTTAATTAAAACCCTAAGGGTCTGATTGCGAAAAAATATACTTTTTATACTGAACTCAATTACACCGTTGTCTTTATAAAATTAGATAAGTCATAAATAGATTTTAATTTTTTATTTTCTGATAGATATTTGACATTCCACAATACCTTTGCGTTTTCTTTTGTGATATTTACTTTTAAATCGGATTTTCCGGAAACAAAAAAATTATTCCTTTCCAATGCTTTTTTTGTAATTGATTCTAAATTTTTATCGTTTGTACTGTTTTGTAAAATTATCGGTTTCGTATTGCCGATATTACTTGCAAAATTATATGAATTATTGTCAAAAAAAATATTTTTATCCGAAAATAATGTTGATAATTCGCCGGCAAGTATTAAATCTTCCGGAGAAGCCTGCAAAATATTTTTGTTCTTTATAAGCCAAATTTTATCGGATATTTTCAACGCATTATTCAAATCATGTGTTGAATATATGATTGTTTTATTTTCATTTTCGGTAATATTTTTAAAAATAGAAGTCAATTTTATTTTATTTTCAATATCTAAGAAGGCAGTTGGTTCGTCAAGTAAAATAATATTTGTATCTTGTGCTATAGCTCTTGCTATCATTACTTTTTGATATTCGCCGTCGCTTATTTGATTTGTAAATTTATCGGCAAATTTAAGTGTTTCCGTCAAGCGAAGAGCATTTTGGATTTTTAAGTTATCATTTTTTGTCAATCTTCCTCTTTTTCCCGTATGAGGAAAACGTCCCAATGATACTAAATCATAGACAGTCAGATTTTTAATTTTAATAAATTTTGTCGAAACAAAACTGATTTTTTTTGCATAGTCCAAGGAATTAAAATCCATATAATTTTTTTTATAAAAAAAAATCTGAACGGCCAGTAAATAGGTTTTTTTACTTATCGTTTTTAAAAGCGTACTTTTTCCCGAACCGTTTAATCCTACTAATGCCACAATTTCTCTGCCGGTTGCATCAATATTTATTTTGTCGAGAATAATTTTATTTTTCCTTCCCGAATATCCTACCGATATATCTTTCAATTTTAATACCATAAGTACTACAAAGAAATAATAAATTTATAAAGAATTTTGTTATTTTTGTGAAAAAAATAATGAAACCGGCATATATTTTGGATTTATCAATGTAATAAGTGAGTTCAGTCTAAAAAGTAGATTTTCTCGAAATCAGACCCTTAGGGTTTTAAGTAATAAGCTATAAATCAAATATTTAGATTTGTTAAATTTTGTTAAATCAAACCCTAAGGGTCTTTTTATACCGAACTCATAAGTACCAATACAAAAGTTTTTAACTATTTACTTAATTGCAACTTGCTAATTATTAAAAGTTTGCACAAGTGCGTAAGCAACATTAAATCGGTCGAAGACCTTATTTTCGCAATTTCAAAAATAATCAATCACTTATGTTTTATAGTTCCTTAAAAAAACAATTGGATTTTCTTAATGAAAATAATTCGTTAAGAAAACTTTACGAAATAAAACATAAAGGAAAATATATTGAATTTGACAATAAAAAATATCTGAATATTTCTTCAAACGACTATCTTGGGATACAAGAAATACCTGAACTTTCCGAAAAATTTCAAGAATTTATTACAAAAAACAAATACGATTACTCTTTCGGAGCTTATTCTTCTCGTTTGCTTACCGGAAATCATTACTATTATACAATTTTGGAAAATTATCTTGCCCAAATTTATTCAAAAGAAGCATCTTTGGTATTTAACAGCGGCTACCATGCCAATATTGGAATTTTGCCGGCAATTACTAAAAAAAATGACCTTATTGTTGCCGATAAATTCGTACACGCAAGCATTATAGACGGCATCGTATTATCAAAGGCAAAGCATTTAAGGTATAAACACAACGATTACGAACATCTTGAAAAAATACTTTTTGACAATAAAAACAAGTTTCAAAATATTTTTATTGTTACCGAAAGTATTTTCAGTATGGACGGCGATATGTCGGATTTGGAAACTTTGGTAAAACTGAAGAAAAAATTTAATGCTTATTTGTATGTAGATGAGGCTCACGCAATTGGAGTAACGGGAACAACAGGTTTGGGACTGTCGGACAAACTGAATTTGTCCGGAGAAATTGATATTCTTGTCGGAACTTTTGGAAAAGCAATAGCATCGCAAGGAGCTTTTGTCGTTGCGTCCGAAATATTAACAGATTATCTGAAAAACACAATGCGTTCGCTTATTTATACCACCGCCTTACCTTCTGTAAATATACTTTATACTTATTTTATAATGCTCGAAATGAAGAATATGAGTAAAGAAAGAAATTATTTGACAGAAATTTCGGATAAATTGAGAGTTGCAATAAAAAATGCCGGTTTCCGAACTGCCGGAAATTCGCAAATTGTCCCGATGATAATAGGTGATACTCAAAAATGTATAGAAAAAAGTGATTTTTTGAAAAAAAACGGATTTTGGTCTTTGCCGATACGCTATCCAACCGTACCAAAAGGAACGGAAAGATTGCGTTTCTCTCTTTCGGCGGCAATGAGTGTACAAGATATTAATAGAATGATTGAATTACTGAATAATTGAATAAATAATAAAGCGAAGAATTAAATTATAATTCAGTTATTCCGTAATTCTTTTATTTCGTAATTCAATCAAGCTGCTATTTTTCTTTTGTATATCTTTTTGATATTAATATCTTTGTGGTTTAGTAATTATTTTTTCGGATTTTAACTTTGTCAAAGTTGTAATTGTTCACTTTTTGCTAAAGCTCATCTGATTTAAGCAATATTAAACAGGTTGTAAACCTTAAACATACTTTTCTGTAATATGAAAAAAATAGCACTTACACTGTTTTTATTATTTTTTGGTTTAAATGTTTTTTCGCAAAGCGGAATCAAAATTTCAAGTTCTACCATTGTTGTCGGAGGCGAAAAATTTTATTTGCATACCGTTCAGAAAGAACAAACTTTATATTCGATATGCAAAGCCTATAAAGTTACTCAAAAAAATATTGCCAAAGCAAATCCGAATCTTAACGGAAGCAGTAGTATAAATATAGGACAAGTATTAAAAGTTCCGATAAAAACAGTAAATAAAACAGGCGTAACTTTTAAATGGCATAAAGTTCTTAAGAAAGAAACTCTGTATTCAATAGCAAGTAAATATAAAATTTCCGTAAATGATATTATAAAGCATAATGCTGATGCAAAACACGGTATAAAAGTCGGACAAGTATTGAAAATTCCGAATGTAAACGGTTCCGGAGCCGATTATACAGATAACCACTTTTATTATCATACGGTAGAATCCGGAGATACACCATTTTCTGTCTGTCAGCAATATGGTACGACTTACGAACAACTTTATGCTTTTAACAGAGGATCGCAAAACGGTCTGAAACTCGGTGAAGTACTAAAAATACCGAAAGGAAATTTCGATACTACCGAAAAGCTCAGAGTCTATCACGAAGACGAACTTGGAGTAAAATCTATTGGCTACGACCCACTTTATTTTGAAGAAAAAAGCACAACTCCGTGCAGTGAGTTTACATACGATAAATCAATGGTGTTCAATGTAGGTGTGATGTTGCCTTTGTATGTAGAAAAGAACGCATGGCTTGCCAAAAAATATAAAAATAAAAACGATAGATTGTTTTATAAAAATTCTCGCCGATTTTATGAAATGTATGAAGGAATATTACTTGCTTTACAACAACTTAAAATTGCAGGCTTGTCGGTGAATTTATATGTTTACGATACTAAAAATAATGCGGAAGAAATCAGAAAAATAATGCAAAAAGACGAATTTAAAACTCTCGATTTGCTTATCGGTCCGATATACAGTGCCAACGTGCAAATTTTATCGTATTATATAAAAAAATATAAAATAAATTTAGTAACACCGCTTTCGCATAATGCAAAATTACTAAAAAATAATCCTTTTATTTTTGAAGCAATGCCGACAAAAGAGACCAGAGTTAAAAAAACTTCCGATTTTTTGAGTCTGCTTTACGATACAAGTGTTGTTATCGTACACGGAGGAACCCCAAAAGAATTAGAATTAATAGATTTATATAAAAGAAAACTTGTAAAATCCTTTGTTGCACAAGACCAAATAGACGAAATAATTCTTAAAACAATAGACTATGAACACGGAGGAGCGGCAACGCTTGAAGACGCACTTTCGGTAGGCAACAGAAATATAATATTGATACCTTCTTCCAATGAAGTATTTGTAACAAAAATTATAGAAAAGCTTTATAATTATTCAAAAGACTACGATATTTCTTTATTCGGACCGCCAAACTGGGAACTTTATCAGAATGTTCAGATTAATCATCTACGAAATTTATCTTTTCGTTATGCGGCACCGTCTTATATCGATTATGAAAATTGGCGAGTTAAAAGTTTTATCAGAAAATACAGAACTGCCTATAAAACGGAGCCGGGCATATATGCCTATAAAGGGTACGATATAATGTATTATTTCGGAAATGCATTGATGAGATACGGAAAACATTTTCAATTTTGTCTTACTCCGTTTGATAAAATTCCAAACAGAAAGGGTTTAGTACACGATTTTGAATTTATACGTTACGGAAATAAAGGAGGTTTTGCTAATTCAGGAGTATTTATGCTTGAATATAATGAAAATTTCGTACTTAAAAAATCAAAATAAGGTCTTCGACCTGTTTAAAGACTAACAAATTTATAAATATATGAAATCGAGATATAGAATAAAGATTGCACATAAATTAATGATGGGTTTCGGAATTGTTTTAATTATTTCTTTTCTTTCCAATCGTTGGATAAATAATATGTTGAAGGAAAATAAACTTGAAACAAAAAAGATTTCGGAAATATACTCTCCTGTATCAGATAATTTAGACGGACTCAAATCATTAATATATAAATCGTTATTGCTGACAACAAAGATAGAGCCCAATTCAGGAGAGTCTTTTGAGTACAAAGAACTTAAATATTCCTCGGGGGTTAAATATCCGGAATTGAAAGATTTTTTGAAAAGTAAATCTGCGGAATTGCAGCCGGAGAATAAAATTAAATTAAATGAATTACTTATAAGTACGGATTTGTTTTTTATAAATCAAGATGAATTATTGAATATAATTTCGGATACTCTTTCGATAGTAGTAAAAAGCAAAGAGCAAATTACCGAACATTTGAAAATAAAAGAACATATTGTCGATAGTATATCCGCAATTTGTATTGTCCGTATGGATACCATACAAAACAGGTTTAAATTGATAACGCAAGAAACAAGTAAGGCAATGTCAAAGTCTTTTGTTAATTTTTCCGATAGAATATTGTATCAGGCAATTGTTTTATTTATTATGATTATTCTAATTGCATCACTTACAGGGGCTTCGTTGATAATGCCACTTAATAAAATTAAAGACGTTATTATTTCAATTGGAAACGGAGTTTTGCCGACTTCCCGTTTCGCTACAGGGAAAGATGAAATTGGAAAAATGGGAGAAGCAATTAATATTCTGGTGGACGGGCTTAACGAAAAAGCCGATTTTGCACAAGATATAGGAAATGAAAATTATGATTCTAAATTTATTCCGCTTGACGATGATGATGTTCTTGGAAATTCGTTGCTTACAATGAGAGATAACCTTGCCAAAGCTTCGGAGGAAGCTGAGTTACGAAGAATTGAAAATAAACAAAGGGGTTGGTCTTCGCAAGGACTGGCAAAATTTAGTGAAATATTAAGAAAACACAGCGATAACTTGGAAAGTTTTTCTTCTATTACAATAAGTGAACTTACAAATTATCTCGGAGCAAAAGTTGGCGGACTTTATATGTTGGTGGAAGCTGCAGATGATGAAGAAGCATATTTGGAATTGGTGGCATTCTATGCTTATGACAGACAAAAATTTGTGGAAAAGAAAATCGGAATCGGTGAAAACTTGGTCGGGCAATGTGTTTTGGAAAGCGAAACGATATATATGACAGATATTCCCGACGGATATGTGCATATTTCATCGGGACTTGGAAAGGACAGTCCCAAAAGTTTACTTATCGTTCCACTGAAACTGAACGAAGAAATATACGGAGTTGTCGAGCTTGCTTCATTTGAAGATTTTCAGGATTATCAAATACAATTTGTTGAAAAAATCGGAGAAAGTATCGCATCGACAATCGCCAATATTAAAATAAATATTCAAACATCTAAACTTCTCGAAGGTTCTAACGAAAAATCGGAACGACTTGCAAAACAGGAAGAAGAAAGTAAGAAAAATATCGAGCAATTAAAACTTGCCAAAGAAGAAATACTCGAACGAGAAAAAGAAAATATTGCAAAACACGAAAAAGCCATAGACGAATATCTGAACAGAATTAAAGAACTTGAAAATAAAGTATCTGAAAAAGAAGATATAGTTGCAAGACAAAAAACGGAACAACGAAATGAAATTTCCGCAATTAATAATTCGGCAGGAACGCTGGCAGTTGATTTTGACGGTAGAGTAATGACCGTAAACAGCAGATATTTAAAAATGGCTGAAACAGGATTTTCGGATATTAAAGGAAGATATTTACATGAATTTGTGGAAGTAAGCGTTGCATCTTCTGATGCGTATAAGAAAATATGGACAGAATTGAAATTTGGAAAAGTATATTCCGGAGTTTTTAAGTATAATTTTTCAGGAAATGAAAAATGGTTTTACGAAACATATACTCCGGTAAAAGATGTAAACGGAAGATTTCAAAAAGTAATGGTAATTGCTAATGACATTACTTCGCTTGAAGAAGCAAAACGTAAAGTTGAACTTAATATTGACGGAATCGTAAAATAAAATTTTAATTTTTTTGAAATGAATAGAATAACAGTAATAATAATTTTTTTAATATTATTTGCAGGCTCAATAAAATCGCAAACTACCGTAGAGGGCAGTCCGATAAAATGGTACACAATAGAAGAAGCACAAAAATTAAATGACAGCATCAAGAAACCTATATTTATAGATGTATATACGGACTGGTGCGGTTGGTGTAAACGAATGATGAAAACCACCTTTGCAAATCAAGCAATAGCAAATTACATAAATGTTAATTTTTATCCGGTTCGTTTCAATGCCGAAACTTACGATACCATAATGTATAACGGTGTAGAATACATCAATAAAGGAACCGGCGGAAAATCTACTCACGAACTTGCAAAAAAAATATTAAAAGGCAGGTTATCGTACCCGACAATCGTATATATAGACAGGGAGGGCAATGAAAATCCTGTGCCGGGATACATGAAAAGTAAAGATATAGAATCGTTACTCGTTTTTTTTGCCGAAGATTTGGTGAAATCCGTATCGTTTCAAGATTTCAATACACTTTTTATGTACACTTTCCCTGAGGTATATAATGATGAAATTTCAAAATTGATAACCGAAAAAAAGCCTGTTCCCGATACTTCAGGAGAAGTAAAATGGTACACACTTAAAGAAGCTACCGAAAAAGCAAAAGAGACTCAAAAACCAATATATGTATATTTTTATACCGCTTGGTGTCAGTCGTGCAAAGTTTATGATACGGTACTTAAAGATTCCGTTATTGCCGGTCTTCTGAACGAGAATTTTCTTCCGGTAAAATTTGATGCCGCTTCGCAAGACGATGCAGAGTTTTTCGGGCAATTATTAGGAGGAACCGGTCCCGGTAATCCGCATCAATTCGCAAGTGCCGTATTGCAAGGAAACTTTAAATTTCCGGCAGAAGCCTATATTAGTTACGATAAGAAAAAACTAAATGAAATGCACAATTTCCTTACTCCCGAACAGTTGGAAAGAGTATTGAGTTTTTTTGTTGAAAAAGCATATACAAAACAAACATTTCAAGAATATATAAAAACTTTTAAATCAAAAAGAAAAGAAAACAATTAATAATGAACAAATTACAATGAAAAATCAAACTTTTAAATATATTACGAAGTTAAATTTATCTTCATTTGTTCGGCATTTACTGTTAGTTTTAATTTTAATTTCCGGATTAAAATCATTTTCACAAAATGGTGATTTTCAAGAAATTGACCGACAATATATGAGAATAATGTTTTATAATGTTGAAAACCTTTTTGATACTTTTGATGACAGCCTGAAAAGAGACGAGGCATTTACGCCGGACGGAGAAAAACACTGGTCTGTAAAGAAATATAACAAAAAACTTGCAAATATTTCAAAAGTAATAATGGCTGTAGGAGGTTGGGAGCCACCTGATATTATTGGAATTTGCGAAATTGAAAACAGATTGGTACTTGAAGAAATTCTAAAAAAAACAGCACTTAAAAAACTCGACTACAAAATAATACACAGAGAATCGCCGGACAGACGGGGTATAGATGTTGCGATGTTTTACAGAGAAAAAAAATTTACTCCGATTACCGTTGAGGCAATAAGGGTTACTTTCCCTTTTGCGGCAAATAAACCAACCAGAGATATTTTATATGTTAAAGGTGTAAACAGACAAAATGACACCCTGCATTTTTTTGTAAACCACTGGCCATCTCGTTGGGGAGGACAGGCGGTAACCGACAGCAAGCGTCAATATGTTGCTTCGGTGGTTCGAGCAAAAGCAGATTCATTATTTAAAGCAGATGTTAATCCGAAAATCATTATTATGGGCGACCTTAACGATTACCCTGATAATAACAGTCTGATAAAAGTGCTTAAGGCAAGAATAACTTTCGATAAATACGAAAATGAAGAATTATATAATCTTGGCTATTATCTTCAACATGAAAAAGGTAAAGGCTCTCATAAACACGAGGCTCACTGGGGAGTACTTGACCAAATTATTGTTTCCGGAGCAGTATTGAATCCGGAAATGAAAATTTATGCTACAAAAGATGATGCACACGTTTTTGATGCTCCTTATCTGCTCGAAAAAGATGAAAATCAGACAGGTTACAGAGCTTTCAGAACATATATCGGCTTTAAATTTCATGACGGTTTCAGCGACCACCTTCCCGTTTTTTTGGATTTAAGAAAAAAATAAGGTCTTTTGACCTGTTTATTAGGAAAGTAATATTTGTAAATACTTTATAATCATATTATTATATTAAAATTGAACAATTTTTAATTTATATCTAATTTCAAAACTTCACAATTTCAAAATTTAATAATATATGCGACTAACATCAAAAAGAATAAGAAGAATTTCCGTATCGCAAACACTTGCGATGAGCAGTAGGAGTAATGAACTTAAAGTTAAAGGAATAGGCATCATAGATTTAAGTGTCGGACAGCCGGATTTTCATACACCGCCGCACATAAAAGAAGCCGCAATAAAGGCAATAAACGAAAATTATACTTTTTATTCGCCTGTACCGGGATACCACGAATTACGTGATGTAATTGTGGCAAAATTCAAAAGGGAAAATAATTTGATATTCAATAAAAATCAAATAGTAGTTTCCAACGGAGCAAAACAAGCACTTGCAAATGTATTGCTTACACTTGCCGGAGAAGGAGACGAAATTATCGTACCTACTCCGTACTGGGTAAGCTATGCAGAAATAGATAATTTGGCACACGCAAAAAATGTTTTTCTTAAAACTACCATCGACACCAATTTTAAAGTAAGCCCGGCACAAATTGAGAGTGCAATTACTCCAAAAACCAAAGTTTTGCTGTATAGCTCACCGACAAATCCGTCCGGAAGTGTTTATTCTAAAAAAGAACTTAGAGTAATAGCGGAAGTTATTGAAGCACACCCCGATTTATATGTAGTTTCAGATGAAATTTACGAACATATAAATTATATCGGCGAACATGAAAGTATAGCACAATTTGATTTTATAAAAGACAGAGTTGTCGTAATAAACGGAGTATCAAAGGCTTATGCAATGACCGGCTGGCGTATCGGATATTCAGCCTCGCCGGAGTGGATAGCAGAATCTTGTACAAAATTACAAGGACAATATACTTCAGGAGCTTGCAGTATTTCACAAAAAGCGGCAATCGCAGCATTAAGTGAAAGTAATATTTATACACTCGGAATGAATGCCGCTTTCAAAAAAAGAAGAGATTTAATTGTCAGATTACTGTCTGAAATTCCTGGTTTCAGAGTTTACGTTCCGGAAGGTGCATTTTATATATTTCCTGATATTTCTTCTTATTTCGGGAAATCGGACGGATATATTTCAATAAAAAATGCGTCGGACTTATCGTTATTTTTATTAAATGAAGCTCACGTTGCAACAGTACCGGGCAGTGCGTTCGGGAATGATGAATGTATAAGAATGTCTTATGCAGCATCTTACGAAAATATTGAAATTGCCATCGAAAGAATGAAAACTGCTTTGGCAAGACTTAAATAATAAGGTCTCCGACCTTTTTAATGGGGCAAAGCCGTATTTATAAAAATTTAATAAT
>JAOZMN010000280.1 GCA_029934265.1 Bacteroidales bacterium | reverse complement strand
ACAGTTAATTTACACAAACTTGAAAGTGTCCTTAGTTCATTGCAAAGTCAACCCCCTAAGAGTCTGATTACGATAAAATACCTTTTTTATACAGGTCTTATACAAAAAAAGTTTAATATTTTTTCATAAGACGAATAATACACTTATAATTCGGATATCATTGATATGGATAGTCAAGGTTTCTCTATATTAATTTAATGATTATTAAGACATTAATATAGATATAATTAATTGAGTTAAGAGAAATATTGACTAACAAACAGGCAACGGTTAAGATAAAATAAGTAAAATTTAATTGACAAAAATGTCAAGTAATTATGAATAATATTTTTTTTTTTTACCTTTGTTTGGTTTATTTTACATGAGTTCGGTATAAAAAGACCCTTAGGGTTTGATTTAACAAAATTCAATAAATCTAAATGCCTAATTTATAGTCTTTTAATTAAAACCCTAAGGGTCTGATTGTGAAAAAATATACTTTTTAGACTGAACTCTTACATTATTAACAAAAAACTAATCTGTAAAGCATGAGGTTTTCTTCAGCAA
This sequence comes from Bacteroidales bacterium, assembly GCA_029934265.1. GTDB lineage: Bacteria > Bacteroidota > Bacteroidia > Bacteroidales > JAADGE01 > JAOZMN01. Next base: position 3,710 of record JAOZMN010000280.1, on the reverse strand, counting down.
AAATAAGCATAAAAAATAGATTTAATATTTTCCTTGCAGGTTTTATTATTGCAATTTTTGTAGTAATGTCTTCATTTATAGTTACCCTGAACAATGTACAAAAGTTTAGAGATTATAATCAGGATATTGACAAATTGGTTATAGATTATCTGAATATGAGAAGATTTGAACAACATTTTCTTCTGAGATATTCCGAAGATGCTTTATTTTTCTCGTCCGGAAAAAACAAATATTACAGTAAGCATAAAAATTCCGCAAAATTACTTAAAGAAATTATCGAAAAACTTGAAAATGATAAAATAACAGAAAAAATTGCCGTTCAAGAAGAATTTTCAAAACTGAAAACACATCAGGAAAGTTACGAACTTCTTTTCTCTGAAATTAAAAATAATTTGCAAAACAGAGGTGCCCACAATATCGGAATAATAGGAGATATGAACCAAGATGTCGGCTCCGCATACGAATATGAAACAAATAGAATTTTACTTAAATATTTAGACGAACTTCGACAATCAAGTAAAGATTATCTTTATTATAAAGATGTGCAGTATTACAGAGATTTTTTAGATAAATTTTATTCGTTGTATAATTATATTAATTCCGGCTTAAAATCGGACGAGCAAGAAATATATGATGTATATGAAACTGAAGACGGGGTACTTGCAACAGATACGGTAGTTATTGACGGAACAGGAAGTGTAGAAGTAAATAAAGATTTTATTACAAATATAAATAATTTTAAATACAATTTTATCCGGTTAGTTGAAATCGACAAAAAAATTGGACTTTCTTATAAAGAGGGATTAATGGGTAAATTAAGAGAGGAAACACAAAATTTTAAAATTGTAGAAGAAATAAGAGAAAAAGTAAAAATAGAGCAAGAAACGGCAGTTGAAAAAATGATTAAATATGTTTATGCCTTTTTTATAATTGTCGTATTAATTTTGATTTTTACCATAATGCGTTTTTCAAAGTCGATAACACGACCGATTTTGGAACTAAAAGATTATATGGAGCCTTTGAGTAAAGGTAATTTGCCCGCTACGCTTGCTGTTGTTAAGGGAAGTAACGAACTTTCGTTAATGACAAAAAGTGTAAATAATTTGATAACAGGACTTCGAGAGACGACAGAGTTTGCTGCGAATATCGGTCGAGGAGTATTCGAGGAGGATTACAAACCTCTCAGCGACCAAGATGAATTGGGTAATGCTCTTATAGAGATGAAAGAAAATCTCAATAAAGCTAAAATCGAAGAAGACAAGCGTAAACATGACGACAGTCTCCGAAAATGGGCGAATGAAGGTCTTTCAAAATTCAATGATATTCTGCGACAAAGTACGGAAAACATAGAAACTTTGGCGAATATAGTTATCAAAGAGCTTATATATTTCCTTAATGCCAATCAAGGCGGGCTTTTTATACTTAACGACCGAGATAAGGAGGATATACACCTTGAGCTTATTTCAACTTATGCTTTTGGAAAGGAAAGGAAAAAAGAAAAAAAAATATATCTTGGAGAGGGTCTTGTTGGTACGGCGGCAGTTGAAAAAGATACTATTTATATGACTGAAATTCCGGAAACTTATATTACAATATCTTCCGGCTTGGGAGGCAGTATGCCTACAAGTTTGCTTATTGTACCGCTTCGAATAGAACAGGAAATTTTCGGAATTGTGGAAATTGCATCGTTCAATAAATTTCAAAAATATGAAATAGAATTTGTCGAAAAAGTCTCTGAAAGTATTGCCGCTTCTTTATCTATCACCAAAATTAATACCCGAACTGCCGAACTTCTGAAAAAATCGCAGCTTCAAACAGAAGAAATGGCAAGTCAGGAAATGGAGATGAGAAAGAATTTCGAGGATTTGCGTACAACACAAGAAGAATCAGCAAGAAGAGAGGCTGAAATGGCAGGTATTTTAAACGCTATCGACAATTCATCGCTTGTTATAGAATTAGATATTAAAGGATATATTACATCAATAAATAAGGCAATTTTAGACCTGTTTGATTTACCTTATGATAATCTTACAGGACAACATCATTCTGAATTTTTCTTGCCGGAAGATGAAAATGAATATGCTGAATTTTGGAAAGAACTCAAAGAGGGAAATAATGTCCGCCATGTTGATCACGTTACGGTGGAAGACAGGGAGTTTTGGCTTTCGTTTACTTATGCTCCGATAAAAGACGATACAGGAAAGATGATTAAAATTCTTTCGCTCGGAGTTGATTTGTCAGAATCGAAAAAACTTGAAGGAGAGCTTTTGGAGCAGGCAAAACAAATGCACGAGCAAGAAGAGGAGATGAGGCAAAATTTGGATATGTTGCAAGAAACGCAACAAGAAATGTCCGAAAAACAAATCGAACTCGAAAAAGCAAATGTAAAATCCAAAGCAAATGAAGAAGTTCTTGCTGTTGCGATAGAAAAATCGAAAGAACAACAACAAGAGTTAGAAAAAAGTAATTTAGAACTGGAAAAAAGAGAAAATCAACTTCAAGAAAAACTCGAACAAGTAAGAAATACGCAAATAAGATACTTGGAAGAACATCAGAAACTTCAAGATGCAAACATAAAATTAAAATCAAATGAAGACGGACTGAAAGAAGCACTCAAAAAAGCAAAAGAACAAGAAGAATTAATCAATAAACGAAATCAACAATTAATTGCCGGAGAAGAAGAATTGCGTCAGAATATCGAAGAATTGCAATCCACAAGAGAGCAACTGCAAGACCAACATGAAAATATAATACAAATCAATGAAGATCTTGCACAGAAAGAAGCAGAAATAAGAAGTCGATTTGAAACCGTAGATAAAAATAATCTTGTAGCAGAATATCATTTAAATGGAACTTTATCAACGGCAAATGCCTCTTTCTTAGACATTTTTGGATATGAAATTAATGAAATCAGAGGAAAACATCACAGAATGTTCCTTGATGAAAAAGAAAAGAGAGATGACGACTATAAAGTATTTTGGAACGGATTGAGAAAGGGAATTTCTTATGAAAACGAATATAAAAGAGTCGATAAGGACGGAAACCCTATTTATTTCAGAGGAATTTACAATCCGATAAGAAATCCGGAAGGAAAACCTTATAAAATACTTGAAATTCTGACAAATATTACTCAACGTAAACTTGCAGAAGCACAACTTCAAAGCAGAATGAAAAGTATCGAAAACACTGCTGCTACAATCGAACTTTCTTACACAGGACAAATTTTGGAAGTAAATGATATTTTCCTTAATCTTCTTGGATACACAAGAGAAGAAATTATAGGGAAAGACCATGAAACGATTATGGAACCGAAATTTGCGGACAGTCATCATTATTATCAGCTTTGGATAGACCTTAAGCGTGGACAGCTGAAAACCGGAAACTATATTCATTTATCAAAAGACGGAGAAGAAATAACATTAAACGGAACATTCTCCGGAGTAAGTACTGCCGACGGAAAAACAGAAAAATTCATATTTATAGGATTTAATGTTTCGGAATCAGCCGGACATGAAAAAGAATTAGCCGAGCTTAAAAAACAAATAGAAGAAAAACAAACAGAAATAGACAAATTAAAAGGTGATTAAGTCCTTTTATGCAGGTCAAACCTATCGGTGTTTCATTCTAAGTGAAATACCGATAGGTTTCAAATAATAATAAGGCTCAAGTTTAAATTTGAGTTGTTAAAAATATTTCAAGGTATTTTTTTT
>JAOZMN010000279.1 GCA_029934265.1 Bacteroidales bacterium | reverse complement strand
TGTAAAAAACGGTTCAAATACGGTAATGATAGCTGCCGACGATTTCGTACCACACGCAGGCACAACACGAGGACAATATGCTCTTTTTACCGACAAAGACAAAGCAACATACCCGAATATCGCTGTCGCTCAAGCTGACATGATGAATTTTTTAAGCAAAAAATACGGAGATAAAATCCGATTTGAATTTTGTCCGGCTCCTTATCTTAACGAATTTATCGACTACGGAATGGGAAGCGGAGAAGCTCTTTTCAGAGACCTTACCGCAAACGCTCCGAAAAACATGGCAATTATCTGGACGGGAAATACGGTACGCTCCTTATCTTACGATATGGCGGACATAAAAAGATATACCGATTTAATCGGCAGAAAACCAATGCTTTGGGACAATTCTCCTTACGCAAGAGAACTTACGGGAAGATACGGCGGTTATCCTTCGCTTTACCCTGGTAAAGCTGTAATGTGCAGTTTATTCGAACCTTACGACATTATTGTTCCCGACAGCTTTTTTACTTACATGGACGACCATATTTACAGCAACGGAGGCGGTTATTCGGAAAGATATATGATAAAATATCCGACTTTTGCAGACTTCGCATGGAACAACAACGCTTATGACCCGGATTTTTCATTATACAAAACGATAATTTGGCTTTACGGAAAAGAAAATGCCATGAAATTACTCGAATTTAATGATAGTTATTTCAAACTTGTATCCGTTTGGGCAGAAATTAGAAATGCAAAACAAGTTTCAAAAGAAGAAGACGCATATAAAATTTCCGCCAAGCAAAAAGCAGAGGCTGACATCTATATAAACGAAATGAAAAATTCTTACAAACAGCTTTCAAAATCCGTTAAAAACGAACGTCTGTTAAAAGCCTTAGATACCGAGAAGGCAAATCTAATCAAAAAATACAACAAGACAATTAAATCCGAGAATACCGGCAAAACAAAAAAAGGACACAGGCAGACCTGATAATAAAAAATATCCGTTTCAAAAATCGTAGAATAAAACTTTGTCAAAATTAATCAAATTAGTAACCACACATTATCAAGTTGCTCGCTTTTTTGCAAATTAAATTTTGCCAAAGTTTTTTTCGGTCTTTTTTGAAAACATACACTATTATATATAACACAATTTTCAAAAATCAAGACGTATATAAAACGTTCCTACTAAAAACATTATGAACATTCAATATTTTTTAGACCAAAACACTTACGGAGCCTCTATGTCAAGAGGAATACGGCTGTATAATTCAAAAAGGATTAAAAGTTTTGCAAAAGACAGTGTAAACAATATTATAAAAGTAAAAGTTCAAGGTACTCGTTTATATACTGTAAAAATCAAACATGACCTTACCGATATAACTTATACAGAATGCAGTTGTCCTTACAATTATGGAGGTATTTGTAAACATACCGTTGCCGCTTTGTTATACACAAAAGAGTATCTGAACAAAAACCCGAAAGCACTAACACTAACGAGAAACAAAGCAACTGAAAAACTTAAAAAACATAATACGGGAAATTGGTTTAATTTTCATAAAATTGATAATATCACCGAAGCCGCTATCCGAAAAACTGTAAATAATAATGTACTAAGTACATTGTATAACAGATATACTTACGGAACAAAAATTATTAAAGGAACTTTTAAAAACAACGAACTTATTTTAAAAGTAAATGCGGCATGGGAGCAAGAAATAATCAATTTTAAAGAAGACAATAAATATTTAAGCACAAAATGTTCATGCGAAAAATCAATAGATGGACTTTGCATTCATCAGGCAACTGCAATAAAAATATTAGTTGAAGATAGACCCGATTTTTTTTATTGTTTAACTCCCGATTTTAAAGAAACACATAAAAAAGAAGCATTTAAAGAATACGGCTTAGACCAAGACGATGATTTTGATGATTACTTTGAATTTATTTATTCAGACGGAAATATACTTCTCGGAAAGAAAAGTAAAGGCAAAGGACTTCTTGCTCTTGATGAAATAAAAGGAAAAAATGTTGAAAATCCGATAAGTTATTTACAAAAAAAACATTATTCGCTTAAAACTTATGTGCCGGAAGATACCGACAGTAAATTTGAACTCGGCTATGCTTTTTATTTTAATGAAAAAAAATACGGACAATTCGATGCAATAGAACTTATACCTATTTACGGAAAAACCGATAAAAGCGAAACAAAATTATCAACACTCATTCGACAGCTTGAAAACAGAGAGCACGATCACAACGTATATATACCCGAAGAAGACGAAAAAATATGCAGGCTTTGCAAAAATACCGGAAAAGATGCAGCAAAAAATTACCTCGAAAGAAATAATGTACATGAAATCGGTGAAGATAACGAATATTTTATCGAAAATTTGAAATACTACATAAGTATTTTCGATGACTTACTGCCATTGATAAATAAAAAACGATTTCTTTATGTAACATCGTCTTATAATATAAGCCGAAATACAATATTGCCGATAAGAATTTCAAATATTACCCCTGAAGTATCATATAAACTTACTTCCGACCAAAAATTTATAAAACTCACGGCTTCTCTTAAAATCGGTGAAGAAGAATTTGCATTTTCATCTCGGAAAATTAAATTCCACAGTTTTATTTTTATTGAATACAATAATAAGCTATGCTATATAAACAATGTAAAAACGGCACTTCTTATATATAATTCCAAAATTTCACCGGTATTTAAAACGACAAAAAATGAAGCATTTAATTTTTTCGATAATTATGTAAAACCGATTTCGGAACATTATCCGGTAGAAATAAAAACAAGTATTTTCAAAAAAGAAGAAATGGAATTAGAGGTACAGTCTAAACAATTATATATTTCCGAACTCGGCAATTTTATTATGTTTACTCCTATTGTGAAATATACGGACGGAACGCTTGCCAATATTCTTAAAAAAAATAATTCCTACAGACGAGAAGGAAAAAAAATAACAGAAATAAAAAGAAATTCCGATTTTGAAGACGATTTTAATAATTTGATAAAATCATTACACGAAAAATTTAAAAATCAATTTCCGGACGAGTTTTATTATTTACCTGTCGAAGATATGGTACTGAAATACTGGTTTTTCGATGCTTTTGAGATATTAAAAAATGAAGGTGTCGAAATTTTCGGAATGGAAAAACTTAAAAAGTTTAAATATTCCCCGCACAGAGCAAATGTAAGCGTAAGTATTTCCTCCGGACAAGACTGGTTTGATGTCGAAATGACAGTAAAATTCGGCGATTATCAAGTTTCCTTGAACGAAATAAAAAAAGCAGTACTCCGGCAAGACCGATTCATAAAACTCGGAGACGGAAGCACCGGAATTTTACCTGAAGAATGGGTCGAGAAATTTGAAAAATATCTTCGACACGGACAAGTAAAAAAAGACGGAGTTAAAATTTCAAAACTAAAATTTTCTTTAATAGATGAGCTTTTCGACGAACAAGATTACTCTGAAATCCTTGAAGAAATAGAAACTAAAAAAAGAAAACTTAAAAATTTTGAAGAAATAAAAAAAGTAAAAGTCCCAAAAGAAATTACCGGTAAACTTCGAGATTATCAACTTTCCGGATATAATTGGCTCAATTTCTTAGACGAGTTCAGTTGGGGCGGTATTCTTGCCGACGATATGGGCTTGGGAAAAACGTTCCAAATATTAGCTTTCTTACAGCTTCAAGTAAAAAAATCGAAAAAGCCTAACCTTATAATTCTACCGACAACCCTACTTTTTAACTGGGAAAACGAAATTAAAAAATTCGCACCCGAACTTACGGCTTATTTTCATTACGGAACAAGCAGAGAAACCGACCCGAAAAAATTAAAAGGCTACAACCTGATTATCAGCACTTACGGACTTCTTATAAATGATATAGAATTTATAAGAAAAATAAGTTTTAATTATGCAATTCTCGATGAATCACAAGCAATTAAAAATCCGGCATCGAAACGATTTAAAGCCGCAAGTCTGTTAAAAGCTCAAAACAGACTTGCTATGACCGGTACGCCGATTGAAAATAATACTTTCGATTTGTACGCTCAAATGGAGTTTGTAAATCCCGGTTTTTTGGGAAATCAAAATCAATTCAAAACAAATTATTCGACACCTATAGATAAGGACGGAGACGCTGAACGTTCGGCGGAATTGCAAAAAATAATATCACCGTTCGTACTTCGCCGAACAAAAGAGCAAGTTGCAACCGAACTTCCCGAAAAAACGGAAGATTTTATATACTGCACAATGGAAAGCGAGCAAAGAAAAGTTTACGATGCTTTCCGAAATAAGT
>JAOZMN010000278.1 GCA_029934265.1 Bacteroidales bacterium | reverse complement strand
GAAGAAAATATTACCGATTTTGAATTTCACATGAAAATTCCTAAAAGAATGATAGCTCCGCAACTTATTTTGTTTGGGGCAAGAGGATATATAACTGATAATATCGGAACAAGTTTGGAGTTTACAATCGGTGCTCCGTATTTTGTGGCAGGTGGTGTTAATTACAGATTTTAAAGTTTTTTACACACTAACTCATTATTTAATATTAATTTTAAGCATATTTTCATTACCTATAAATGCTTCAAGTTTATCTCCTATTTTTATTTGTCCTACTCCTTCCGGTGTACCGGTAAAAATTAAGTCGCCTATTTTCAGAGTTATAAATTCTGACAAGTAGGAAATTAACTTATCAACCGAAAAAATCATGTTTTCGGTATTTCCTTTTTGTACTTGCTTATTATTGATTTTCAGACTAAAATCTATATTTTCGGGTAACTCTGTTTTGTCGATAAATTTGCTTACAGGGGCAGAATTATCGAATGCTTTTGCTATTTCCCACGGACTTCCGGTTTCTTTACACTTTCGTTGTAAGTCTCTTGCTGTAAAATCAATTCCGATACCTATTTCGCTATAATATTTATGGGCAAATTTTTCTTGAATATGTTTACCTACTTTGTTTATACGAACTACAATTTCTGTTTCATAATGTAATTCTTGTGTAAAATCAGGATAATAAAAATCTCTGTTTTTTTGCAAAAGTGCCGTATCCGGTTTCATGAAAAAAATCGGTTCTTTCGGTATAGCAGACGACATTTCTTTTGCGTGCTTGGCATAATTTTTAGCAATACAAATTATTTTCATTTTTTAAATTTTCGGCAAACAGATAACAAATGACAATGAACAATTTACAAATAACAATGAACAATTTATTTATTGCTATTTATAAATTATTCATTATAAACTGTTCATTGTAAATTGTTCATTATAAACTGTTCATTGCAAATTGTTATTTGTTAACTGTTCCTTCTTGTATATTTAAGGTATATGTATCGTCTCCGATAGTCAATACAGCAGTTCCGTCATCGGAATAAGTTATAGTACCTGTTGCCGAAAACGTTTCTCCTTTTGCTGTTGTTCCGGTAAAACTGACGGTTGCAGTTCCGTTTTTAACTTTAAAAGTAGTTTTATCGTAATTAATTTCAGTAAATGTAATATCAACTACCGAAGTTAATGTTTTTTCTTCTACAATTTTAACTGTTGTACTCCCTGTACGTTTGTAGGTTCCGGTAAGAACATAATAAGGGTCGTTTTCCATTAATCCGTAAATTGTGTAATTTCCGGCAGAACTACCGTTTGAATTAATTCTTGAACCGGTAACCGTTCCGTCTGTCGTAAATGAAAGATTTAATTCCATACGTCTTTCCGAAGTGTTCATGGTTATATTCCATGAATAACTCATTGAAAGATTGTAAGATAAATCACCGACGGTATTTGTTATGGTAAATGTTGAATCTGCAAGAGCATCTTTTTCGGCTGTATAACCGGTTTTACTCATTTGTGTTGCATCGGTCATCATAAAACCTGCTCCTCCGGAATCTGCTCCTATGGATTGAGCGATAACTTCTGCCGCTTCATCGTTTGTAACCGGTTCGTCTTTGGTGGTTACTGTGTCATCATCTTTCTTACATCCGCCGATTATCGAACCGACAAATATTAATACGATTAAAAAAACATTAATTCTTTTCATTTTAAATAAATTTTAAAGGTTAGTAAAAAAATTCTATTTGGTAAAAATACTTTTATTAATTACAGTCCAAAAGACTGTGGTTTGAAATTTATCAGAGATACTTTATATAAATTTTTTCATAAGATTTACAAGTTTAGTTCTGTCCACCGGTTTTGAAAGATAACCGTTAAAACCTTTTTGCATTATTTTATTTTGGTCGTTTGTCATTGCGAAAGCAGTTTGTGCAATAACAGGAATTTTCGGGTCTATTTTTTTTATAATTTCGGTTGCCTGCCAGCCTGTCATTACCGGCATTTGAATATCCATAAGTATAATATCAGGTTTGCTATCGGTAAATACTTCGACAGCCTGTTGTCCGTTCCATGCGTGAATGATGTTTATTTGAGTATATTCGAGTGCAGCTTCAAGAAAATTAAAATTCAATTCATCGTCTTCTGCAATAAGAACTGTTTTATTCGACCAGTCATTTTTCGAGTTTGATATTTGTCTTGCCTCATCAGGGACGTTTTGCATATCGAAATTTTCAAAATCAGGTATTGAGAAGAAAAATGTTGTTCCCGCTCCATATACGGATTCCACCCTGATTTCTCCATTCAATAATTCGATAAGCCGACTACAAATTGACAATCCGAGACCGGTTCCTCTGTATAGTTTATCGTTGTGTTCGTTTTCCAATTTAACGAAACGTGAGAAAATTTTATTTTTATTTTCGTCTTTTATACCTATGCCGGTATCTTTTATATAAAATTCAATTTTTTTACCCTTCAAAGTCGCACCAAACTTAACCGAGCCTGTATCGGTAAATTTAATGGCATTGTTTACGATATTGTCAAAAATTTGTTTTACTCTTACTCGGTCGCTGTACAGATACAAATTTTCGTGTTCCAAAAATTCATTAATTACTGAAATATTAGGTTTTGAATAAAAAATTTGTTGTTCTGTTGCAGTTGCAACAACTTCTTTCAATAAAGTTGAAACCGAAAATTCTTTTTTTTCTATGGTGATTTGCTCGGATTCTATTTTGGACAAATCAATAATATCATTTATAAGTGTCATAAGACTTTCGCCGCTCGATGTGATATAGCCGATATATTCGTTACGTTCTTCTTCGGTAATATCTTGGTCGGAAAGCAAGGACGAAAAACCAATAATTGCATTCATCGGAGTTCTTATTTCATGCGACATATTTGCCAAAAAAGCGGATTTTAATCTGTCTGATTCTTCTGCTTTTTTTCTTGCCTCATCAAGTGTTTTTTCATGTTCTCGCTGTCGAGTAATATCCCTGAAAATTCCATGTATTCGATACCCGTTTTCATCAGTTTCTTTTGTACAAGACGCTTCTATAACATTAAGTGTACCTTTGGAATTTTTAATTGAAAATTCAATAATTTCTTGTTTTCCGAAATTGAGTGCATTTTCATAAAACGTAATAAATTTTTTTCTTTCGGAATCTGTTATGTTTTTCAAAACAGAGTGCTTTATACTTTTAAATTCTTCTTGATTGGTCTCAAATATTTTATAAAATCCGTCCGAAACAAACAAACGAGAATCGGTAAAATCATACTGCCAGCTTCCGAGTCCTGCGATTTTTTGAGTTTTTTCCAGACTGCTTTTATTCTTTTTCAACTCAATTTCAACTTCCTTCAAAACCGTAATATCCTGACAGGTTCCGTATATTCTTACTACTTTTCCGTGTACATTTACAAGTACTTGTGCTTGCAAATTAACTATTCTTAATTTTCCGGACGGTAGAACAATTCTGAATTCAAAAGATAGTCCTTTTGTTTTTTTAAGTAACTCTCTTATTTTATTTTCAACTAATTCATTATCTTCTTTATGTATCGAATTGATGAAAATTTCTCGGACATCGGCACATTCGGGAATTTCATCATAGCCAAACAAACGATACATTACGTCCGACCATTTAATATCACCGGTTCTTAAATCCCATTCCCAATTTCCTATATCTGCAATATTTTGTGCAATTTTCAGTTGGTGTTCACTTTTTTGCAAAGCTTTCCACGTAAAAAAACTTTCTGAAATATTTTCTCCGACAAACCAATATTGTTCTGTGTCCGAAAGTTTGTTGCATTTAAAACTACTCCATGAAATAATTGCTTTATCGCCTGTTTCGCAAGTCAATCGTGTTTCAAAACCTTCAATACCGGCGGCTCTTTCAACTAAGGTCTTCAAAACCTTCTCTTTATAAATTTTATTTGGAAATAATTTTGTTAATATATAATTCGGGTTAACAAAGTCTTTATTAAAATACCCTGTAATTTGCTCACATTTTTCACTCCAAAATATAAGTTCTTTATTTTTATTTATTGAAATAATAATAGCCGGTACATAAGACAAAACTTGCTCAAAATCAGATAATAAGCATATCGAACGAGACATATTTGCTTCGTTTGATTTGATTAAACCTGTTTTTTCTTTTTTCATTATGCTCATCATTACTTACTTTTGTTTACCGGTATCAAAGTTAATAATTCTTATTTGAAATTTAAAATGTTTTTTCAAATTAATTTAATTAAAGTAACCAAACAAAGAAATACCCTCTTTTTCTTGAGTTTCCTTAATTTTTATTTTGACATATCGTTTTTTCTTTATTTTACT
>JAOZMN010000277.1 GCA_029934265.1 Bacteroidales bacterium | reverse complement strand
ATATACAAAAGAATTATTATACAGCAAAGCAAACAAGGACAAGACAAGCAGGGCAAAACTTAAAGTAAATTACAGTACAAAACTTAATTATAAAGATAAAAATTTCATAAGTTCCGATTCTACAATTTTAAATTTGAAAGAAGTTAAAAATCAGACAAGTTTTATAACTTTTTTTACAGTCGAAAATGATACTTTGGAAAATTATTTCATAGAAATTGGAATTACCGATATTTATACTTCAAAAAGGAGTAAAACTATATTGGAAGTCGATAAAAAAACAACTGATAACAAGCAGTTTTATAATGTAATTTACAAGAAAAATTTTAAGCAAAAATTTAATAATAAACTTACAAAAGCTGATACTTTATTTATAAAAAACAGAGAAAATAAACCGCTGTTTGTAAAGTATTATACCAATGATTCAGAGTTGCCTTTACCGCCGCATTCTACTCTTGTAAATAAAATAAAAGATACAATTCCGGATATAGTTGTAGAACTTCCGGTTAAGAATAAAAAAATAATTTTCAGTGCTTCCGAAGGAAAGGGTATATACAAAATAATGACGGATACAACTTTAAACAAAGGAATTACGGAAGTTTATTTTTATGATGATTTTCCTTCCGTAACAAGTTCCGAGCAACTTATCGAAACTATCAGATATTTGCTACATACAAACGAATATGAAAATTTATTAAATTCATCGAACAAAAAATTGGCGACAGATAAATTTTGGCTTGCTACAAACAAAGATACCGAAAAAGTAAAGCAATTAATAAAAGTATGGTATAACAGAGTAACTTACGCAAATCTGTATTTTACTACTCACAAAGAGGGTTGGCGAACCGACAGAGGTATGATATATATTATGTTCGGACCGCCGAAAATTATAAACTTAACCCACAATGCGGAACGTTGGACTTATCGAACAGGTATGAACAACGAAACGGTTAATTTTATTTTTGTAAAAGAAACGAATATCTTAAGTAATAATAATTATGTTCTGAAACGAAAACCGGAATATCAAAACTACTGGTACAAAGCAATAGACAGCTGGCGAAACGGAATAATTTACAATATTCAATGATACTGTTATACAGTTATACAATGATTCAATAATATTTTCAAAAAAATCACCAAATCACCAAATCAACACATCATCAAATCAAATATATGAAGACAAAAAATGTAATATTCGGGATACGAGCGATAATAGAGGCGATAAAATCAGGGAAAGAATTTGATAAAGTAATGCTCAAAAAAGGTTTCGAGAGTGAACCGGGAAGAGAACTCTTTGCTTTAATAAGAAAACTTGAAATTCCCTTTCAGTATGTTCCGATACAGAAATTAGACCGGATTACAGGAAAAAATCATCAAGGAGCTATTGCTTTGCTTTCGAGAATTACTTACGATAATATCGAGCAAATAATCCCGACAGTTTTTGAAGACGGGCGTATGCCTTTTGTTTTAATTCTCGACCAAATTACAGATGTGCGAAATTTTGGAGCAATTATTCGTTCGGCGGAATGTGCCGGAGTCGATGCCGTAGTTATTCCTTCAAAAGGAGCGGCACAAATAAACGAAGATTCAGTGAAAACTTCTGCCGGAGCGGTTTTTAAAATTCCGATATGTAGAAGTACAAGTTTAAAAGATACCATTAAATTTCTTAAAAACAGCGGTCTTTCTATTTTTTCTGCAACCGAAAAAGCTGCTGAAGATTATTACAAAGCAGACTATAATACTCCATTTGCCTTAATAATGGGCTCGGAAGAAAGAGGTGTCAGCTATGAACTTATTGCAGAATCCGACAAGTCGGTAAAAATCCCTATTTACGGCGAAATTGCATCTTTGAACGTGTCCGTAGCTGCATCTGTTATTATGTTTGAAGCGGTGAAACAGAGAAATTGAAATTGTGAGTTCGGTATAAAAAGACCCTTAGGTTTTGATTTAACAAAAATTAACAAATCTAAATACTTGAATTACAGCTTATTACTTAAAACCCTAAGGGTCTGATTTTGAAAAAATATACTTTTTAGACTGAACTCAATTGTTGTATAATTATTCAACTTACAACACTCCAATTTTTATTCCCTCTGCGAAGTTTTTTCAGACGAGTATTAAAAATAGAATGCCGACTTTCCGTTAATTTCGGGTCATTTTCGAGAATGTCTGTAGCTACGTTTCTGGCGTATTGCAGAATTTCGGTGTCTTGAACGAGATTTGAAATTTTCAAATCGAAAGGAATACCGCTTTGTTGAGTCCCTCTGATGTCGCCCGGACCTCGCAAACGCAAATCCGCTTCCGAAATTTTAAAACCGTCGTTGGTTTCCACCATAGTTTGAATGCGTTTTCTGCCGTCGGCGGAAAGTTTGTATGAAGTCATCAGAATACAATACGACTGGTCGTTTCCTCTGCCTACTCTGCCTCGCAGTTGGTGTAGTTGCGAAAGTCCGAAACGCTCTGCACTTTCGATAATCATTACCGAAGCGTTCGGAATATTTACGCCGACTTCGATAACCGTTGTAGCAATCATTATTTTGGTAATTCCTTTTGCAAAAAGTTGCATTGATTTTTGCTTCTCTTCCGGTTTCATTCTTCCGTGAACAACGCTGATGCTGTATTCCGGAGGAGGGAAAGCTCTCGATATACTTTCGAGACCGTCCTCTAAGTCTTTATAATCAAAATTTTCGGACTCTTGAATAAGCGGATAAACGATATAAATTTGTCTGCCGAGAGCAATTTGTTTTTTCATGAATTTAAAAACACGCAAACGTTGCGAATCGTAGGCATGGTAAGTCTTTACGGATTTTCTGCCCGGAGGAAGTTCATCAATTACCGATACATCTAAATCGCCGTAAACTGTCATTGCGAGTGTGCGAGGAATCGGCGTTGCAGTCATTACGATAATATGAGGCGGGAGGGTATTTTTCTTCCACATTTTCGAGCGTTGAGCTACTCCGAAACGGTGTTGCTCGTCGATAATTACAAGTCCGAGATTTTTAAATTTAACTTTATCTTCAATCAAAGCATGAGTTCCTATAAGTATGTGAATTTCACCACTTTCCAGAGCCTCGTGCAATTCTCTTCTTGCTTTTGTTTTCGTGGAACCGGTAAGCAAAGCTACATTTATATTAAGACCTTTTAAAAAATCGGTAATAGTCTCTAAATGCTGACCTGCAAGTATTTCCGTAGGAGCCATCATTGCCGCCTGAAAACCGTTATCCAAAGCAATAAGCATACTCATAAGAGCTACAAGCGTTTTTCCGCTTCCTACATCGCCTTGTAACAGTCGGTTAGACTGCTTTCCTGTCCCGAAATCGTTTCTTAATTCTTTTAAAACTCGTTTTTGTGCTCCGGTAAGTTCAAAAGGCAAATTATTTTTAAAGAAATTGTTAAAATAATTGCCTACAAGTTCAAATTTATAGCTTCTGAATTTAGTCTTTCTGTTCTTTTTTTCTTTCAGTAATGATAATTGAATATAAAAAAGTTCTTCAAATTTTAAGCGATAAGTTGCTTGTTTGAGTAATAAATTATCTTTCGGAAAATGAATATTTCGCATAGCTTCATTATGCGAAAATATTTTTAATTCTTTAATAAGATAAGCCGGTAAAGTTTCCGGAATTTTTGTTTCTAAATTCTTAAAAATATATTCCGTTATTTTGAGAATTGTTTTAGAATTTACATAGCCTTTTTTAGCTTTATCGCTTGTGTGATAAGTTGCTTCCAACGAAGAAGCCAATTTATTTTCGTGTTTACTTGCTTCTTCGGCTTCGGGGTGAACAATATTTACTTTACTTCCGAATTTTGTCGCTTTCCCGAAAATCACATATTCCTTACCGGAAGTAATATTTTTGGAAATCCATTGAACGCCTTTAAACCAGCACAGTTCCATAGTTCCGGTATCATCGGTAAAGTCGGCAACCATTCTTTGCTTGCGTCCCTGTCCGATTAAACGCATATTTTTAATAATGCCTTTGGACTGTATATACGGCAAAAATGTATTTATTTCGGAAACCGTATGATATTTAGTCCTGTCAATGTATCTGTAAGGAAAATGATATAAAAAATCTTCAACAACAAAAATTTGCAGTTCTTCATTAATAATTTTTGCTTTTTTCGGACCCACGCCGGGCAAAAACTTTATATCACTTTGTAAATCTATCATTTGAAAAGACGAATTTTATTTTTCCGGACTGCAAATTTAATCAAATTTATCAAAATCTATTTTTTTCTTGTCGATAAAATATTAAATTTGCTGTATAAAGCGACCTAAGTTAAAAATTTTATAAGAGTTCGGTATAAAAAGACCCTTAGGGA
>JAOZMN010000276.1:2634-4333 GCA_029934265.1 Bacteroidales bacterium | reverse complement strand
ATTCTGGCTTCCGACTTACAGACCCAAAAACTTCTGTTTCGATGACAATTAACGGACCTGCTCCGATAATGACTGCTTATTTTATGAATGCAGCAATCGACCAAGAGTGCGAAGTTTATATTAAAGAAAATAATCTTGAAACAGAAGTAACAAATAAAATAGAAGCTCTTTATACCGAAAAATCCACAAAACGCCCTGTATATCAAGGCAAACTTCCCGAAGGAAACGATGGATTAGGTTTGTTTCTGCTTGGCGTTACTGGCGAGCAAGTTTTACCTGCCGAAATTTACGATAAAATAGCAACGGAAACTATAACCAAAGTAAGAGGAACTGTACAGGCTGATATTTTAAAAGAAGACCAAGCTCAAAATACTTGCATTTATTCTACCGATTTTTCGCTGAAATTAATGGGCGATATGCAGGAATATTTTATCGACAACGGTGTGAGAAATTTCTATTCCGTTTCGATTTCCGGTTATCACATTGCCGAAGCGGGTGCAAATCCTATTTCGCAACTTGCTTTTACGCTTGCAAACGGCTTTACTTATGTTGAATATTATGCTTCGAGAGGCATGGACATTAATAAATTTGCACCGAATTTATCATTTTTCTTCTCAAACGGCATCGACCCGGAATATTCCGTAATGGGACGTGTGGCAAGGCTTATATGGTCGAAGGCAATGAAAATAAAATACAATGCGGACAGTCGTTCGCAAATGCTGAAATATCATATTCAAACTTCAGGACGCTCTTTGCATGCACAAGAAATTGATTTTAACGATATTCGTACAACTTTGCAAGCTTTATACGCAATTTACGATAATTGTAACTCATTGCATACCAACGCTTACGATGAAGCTATCACAACTCCTACGGAAGAATCCGTAAGGCGTGCAATGGCTATCCAACTTATTATAAATCACGAACTTGGTTTGGCAAAAAATCAAAATCCGCTACAAGGTGCTTTTATTATTGAAGAATTAACCGAGCTTGTGGAAGAAGCCGTACTTTCTGAATTTGACCGCATTACAGAGCGTGGCGGAGTTCTCGGAGCAATGGAAACCATGTATCAGCGAAGTAAAATCCAAGAAGAATCTTTATATTACGAAAATTTGAAGCATTCCGGCGAACTTCCGATAATGGGTGTAAATACTTTCTTTTCCTCGCAAGGCTCACCGACCGTTTTGCCGGGCGAAGTTATACGTGCAACGGAAATCGAAAAAGAATATCAAATTTCAATGCTTTCCGAACTTCACAACACGTACAAAGAAGAAACCGATGAAGAATTATTAAAACTAAAAGAAATTGCAAGTTCAAATAAAAATATTTTTGCGGGATTGATGCAGGCATCAAAAAAATGTTCTATTGGTCAGATAACCAATGCTTTGTTTCAAGTAGGAGGACAATACAGGAGGAATATGTAAATATTATCATAAAATAATAATCTGACTTTTATTCGTAAATAAATTATATAAACCGACAAAAAACTCTGATTTTAAAATAATTTTGCGGTTTTTCGGAAATAATGTCATACTTTTGTCGACCGGAACGAAATTTGAAATATTATAAACCGGAAACATTTACTTATATAAATATATTAAATCATGTCAAAAGTAGAATTTTTAACGAAAGAGAGTTTCAAAGCAAAAGTTTATGATTTTGAAGCAAGTAAGGACTGGAAATTTGCGGGGGAACTTAC
>JAOZMN010000276.1:0-2624 GCA_029934265.1 Bacteroidales bacterium | reverse complement strand
ATAGATTTTTATGCAGATTGGTGCGGACCGTGCAAAATGGTTGCTCCGGTGTTGGAAGAGTTACAAACCGAATACGAAGGAAAAATAAATATCTTTAAAATAAATACTGAAGTAGAAAAAGAACTTGCCGGAATGTTCGGTATTCAAAGTATTCCTTCGCTTTTATTTGTTCCCAAAGACGGACAGCCGCAAATGGCACAAGGTGCTTTGCCCAAAGAAACATTCAAGAAAGCGATAGCTGATGTTTTGAAAGTTGCAGAGCAGGCTTAAGTAATTGATTATTTTTGATTGCAGATTTTCGATTAAATTAAAAGTCTGATAAAAGTATATCTGTATTCAACTCTGTTATATTACTTATCCGATAAATTTTAAAAAAGCCGATTTATATAAATCGGCTTTTTTTATTTACTTGACATCTTTTTTTTTAGTAGCATTCAATTCACTAAGCAAGCGAAAGGCTAAAACTTATTACCGGCTTTATAAACATAATAAAGTGCTTTTATCCTGACAATAATATCATAATCGTTAGAGCGTAAAATGTATTTATTATCAATTTGACAAAATCTTATAAAATCGGATAATTCTTTGTTTTTCAGCCCGGTAATTTTACTTACAATATCTTTGTTATATTTTTCTTCTACAAGTTTTTGTAAAGCATCACGTCTTTCATACTCTGTAACTTTTTTTCGCTGTTTGTCTTGTTTTGACTTGAAATTCAAAGGAATAGAAATTCCGAAACCGGCAGGCATCGGAGTTTTCCGTGCTTCGAGTTCATAAGGGTCGATATATGAAAGTATTCTTTCCGTAATTTTATCCTTTGCCGGATTTTCTTCTAATCCTTTTTGCTCAAAATCAAATTTAAAATCTTCCCAGCGGGCATCAAAAATATTAACGGTAGCAATATTGTACAATTTTTGTTTCAATCTTATTTTTATTAATTTTCCGGGAACAATCACCGAGTCTTTAAAATCAATATATTTTTCTTGATAGCCGATAGCCGATATTCTTAGTACATCGTATTTGTGTATTGTAATAAAAAAAATCCCCTGCGAATTTGCGGAAATAGCAGTTCTTTTTTTCATATTAATAATATTTGCACCCGAAATCGGTTTGTCGAATCCGGAAAGTACTTGGGCGTGTATTTCCAAAATTTCCGTTTGTGCCGAAGCAACTAAATCGGTGAAACAAAAAAATATTATAAATATAAAAATATTTTTCATAAAAATTATTATTGATAACCGGTGATTTACGATTGATTATTGTTAGTTTACAACTCCAAAATTTCACTGTAAAAATCCGGATAAGATTTATTTATACTTTCGGAGTTTTCTATTTCAATTTCTCCGTTTCCGGAAAGTGCGACCACAGCCATAGCCATAGCTATACGGTGGTCGTTGTTTGAATGAACTTTTGCCGATTTTATATCTCCACCGTGAATATACATGAAATCTTTGTCAATTTCAATTTTTATTCCGACTTTTTTAAATTCTTTTTTAAGAACAGTTGCACGGTCGCTTTCTTTATGTTTCAAACGTTCAACACCTTTAATTTTCGTAACACCTTTACAATAAGAAGCCATTGCAACAAGCGGAGGAAATAAATCCGGACAATCAGTTGCATCAAATTGTACTTTTTTTCGTCGTTATACAATTTTTTTCGATAAGGATATTACCGCCGGCAAGTTTTATCGCATTAATAATTTCTTTATCGGCTTGTTTGGATTTTACGGATAAATTTTCAACTCTGAGATCTCCTGCAATCAGACCGGCAACAAGCAAGAAAGCGGCACCGCTCCAGTCTCCTTCGATAGTGTATTTTAGAGCTTTATATTTTTGATTTCCTTGTATTTTGAAGATTTTATAATCGTGATTTTCGACAAAAACTCCAAAATTACTCATAATTTCCAAAGTAAGGTCTATGTACGGTTTACTTTTAAGGTTTTTTACGAAAATTACGGAATTTTCAACACTTAGAGGTAATGAAATCAGCAAACCGGTAAGCACCTGCGAACTCAAAGAGCCATCTACCTCAACTTCTCCGCCTTTTAATTTGCCTGAAATTTTCAGCGGAATATATCCGGAATTTGTTTCACAATTTACGCCGAATTTATTTAAAGCATCGGCGATTATTCCCACAGGACGAGTTTTTAACGAACCTTCTCCGTTTACGGTAATATCGTTTCCGGAAAGTGAAACCAAAGGACTGAACATTCTGATACCGAGTCCGGACTCTTTGCAATTAATTTCCGTACAAGAAATATTCTGAGTTCCCTTGATAGTAATTTTATTTTTTTCTTTAATGATTTTCGCACCGATATTTTCTGCAATTTTCAATGCCGCTATTACGTCATTGCAATAAGTCGGAAATAAAAGTTCGGAAACTCCGTTAGCAACAGAAGCAATGGCAATAGCTCTTTGTGCAACACTTTTTGAACCGGGTGCAATTATGGTTTTGTTTATTTTTTGAGGTCGAATTATTTTATTCATTTGTAATTTTTCTACAAAAGTAAAAAAAATATTAAAGTCGTGATAAAACTTTTCAAAATCTTTTAATAGCGTATATTAATGGAGACTTTGTTTAATATTTTCAGTAGCTACGGGATTTATCCCGTAGTTAAAATACCC
>JAOZMN010000638.1 GCA_029934265.1 Bacteroidales bacterium | reverse complement strand
TGTACTTAGTTTATACCAAAGTTACCCACTAATACAAAAGTTTTTTCACATCAACTTTTATATAATAACTTGATTATTAATTTTTTACAAATACGACTTTTCTCCATTTAAAAAATCGGAGACCTTAATTTTTATTTAAAGTCTTTGAATACTTGCCGACCGGTATAAAAAAAGTATTCACTCAAATCAGCCTCTAAGTTTTTTTTTTATACTAAATATGTCGCAGACCTTAATCTCCGCTTAAAAGTGATAATAATCTTAAAATTTCGAGGTAAAGCCAAACAAGCGTTACCATAATTCCGAAAGCAGAATACCATTCGCCGTACTTGGGCATTCCTCTTTTTACACCTTTTTCTATATTATCGAAATCCAAAACTAAACTCAGTGAAGCAATTACAATTATAACTAATTGTAAGCCAATGCCTATAAGTCCTAAACTTGCAAATGAAACTCCGCCACCGAATATCCCGAAAATAAAATTTAGAAAATAAAAAAGCATAACACCGCCGATAGCAACCATAATACCTTTTTTGAATTTCGGTGTCGCTTTTATTGTTCCGGTTCGATACAGAACTAACATTATAAAAAGAATTGCAAGTGTTATTCCTATGGCTTTTACTACTAAGCCTTCAAACATATTGCCGTAAACTGCTGATATTGAACCGACAAAAAGACCTTCAAAAACTGCATATATAGGAGCGGTATAAGGTGAAACTTGCGGTTTGAAAATTGTAACCAACGCAAAAATAATTCCGCCAATCAAGCCGACTCCGGTCAGAAGTCCGAATGAAGTGCCTGCTCCTACTAAGTTCCAACTAAATAAACCGGAAGCCAACAATATTGCAAATAATATAATTGTCTTGTTTATAGTTCCGTTAAGTGTCATCGGCTCCGCTGATACTTCGCTGAACGCTTTTGCTTTTTCTAATCTGTTAATAACAGGGTTTGTGCTTTTTGCAAATTTCATTTTTTTTATTTATTTTAAAATTTAAAAAAAAGTACTACAACAAAATTATTTGTATATACAATATTCATAAAAGCCTTGTTATTCAGGCGAAAGCAAAATCAAAAATATACAATCACTTAATACTTCGTTACTTTTCCGCCACTAATACACGAATATTTAATAAAATATTGAGGTTCTACTGGAATTTGTGTGAATACAGGTCCAGTTTACCATTAAAAAATAA
>JAOZMN010000637.1 GCA_029934265.1 Bacteroidales bacterium | reverse complement strand
AAAGAGTTCGGTATAAAAAGACCCTTAGGGTTTGATTTAACAAAATTTAACAAATTCAAATATTTGATTTACAGTTTATTACTTAAAACCCTAAGGGT
The DNA here is from genome assembly GCA_029934265.1 of Bacteroidales bacterium. GTDB lineage: Bacteria > Bacteroidota > Bacteroidia > Bacteroidales > JAADGE01 > JAOZMN01. The sequence continues at coordinate 1,092 of JAOZMN010000637.1, read as the reverse complement.
CTACTTGCGAGAAAATCTACTTTCTATACCGAACTCATAAAAATTTTAAAAATTCTAAAATTCAAATATATGAAAACAAAAATCGGAGAATCAGAATTAATATTAAATTCGGACGGCAGTATATTTCATTTGCATTTGAAACCGGAAAATATATCGGATACAATAATTTTGGTCGGCGACCCCGGCAGAGTTAAAACCGTTTCTGATTTTTTCGACAAGATTGAATTTGAAGTTTCAAATCGTGAATTTGTTACCGTTACCGGTATTTATAAAAATAAGCGTATTTCGGTACTTTCCACAGGAATAGGTACGGATAATATTGATATTGTAATTAACGAACTCGATGCTTTGGCAAATATCGACTTGGAAAAAAGAACGGCAAAAGAAGAACATAAAACTTTGAATTTCATAAGAATAGGAACTTCCGGAGCTTTACAGGCAAATCTTGAAATAGATAAACCGGTAATTACTCAAACTTCCATCGGTTTTGATGGTTTGCTTAATTTTTATGCCGACAGAAACAAAGTTTCGGATTTGGAAATAGAAAAAAGTTTTGTAAAATATATGGATTGGAATATACAACTTTCCGCCCCGTATTTTGTAGATTCTTCGGAAGAATTGCTTAATAAAATTGGTTTTGATATGGTAAAAGGAATTACAATATCCGCACCGGGATTTTACGGTCCGCAAGGAAGAGTTTTACGTTTGCCGATTGCCGACGGCAAAATAAACGATAAAATTACAGCTTTTGAATACGAAGGCAGAAAAATTACAAATTACGAAATGGAAAGTTCTGCAATTCATGGCTTATCTAAATTGTTGGGACACAACGGAATAACTGTTTGTAATATAATCGCAAACAGAATACGAAAACAATATAGTAAAGACTATAAACCGGGAGTTGAAAAATTGATTCAAACTGTTTTAGACCGTATCTAAGGTCTTCGACCTCTATCTAATGGGGTAAAACCGTATTTGTAATATACTGACAATATGTTTGTTACGAAAATGCGAATACGGAAAAGTTATGTAGGTGTATCTAAATTAAATCTTAACACACAAGAAGATGATTATATTATGAGTACTTATTTT
>JAOZMN010000636.1 GCA_029934265.1 Bacteroidales bacterium | reverse complement strand
TAGTTGCACCTTTGGTGCTGAAAAAAATAACAACTCAATTTTAAACTTGAGCCAAGAAGTATTGAACAATATGACAAATCAATGATTGAAAAACAACAAGAAAAAATATCTTTAAAAAAATAATAAGATGAATATTTTCAAAAAAATAAATTTGTTGATAACAGGCAGTCCGAACGAGTTTTCACTGCAACAACGAATATTTGCAAGCTCTTGTTTTTGGGCATCAGTAATTGGCGGTTTATTTACAGTATTTTCAATTATTGAAAATCAGCCGATACAAATAGCATTGTCCTTTTCAGGAGTAACAAGTTTTCTGTTAATGTATTATTTCTCCCGTAAGAAGCATAAGTACAACAAGTGGCTTTTTATGTCGATTATGTTATTCTATGTTTCGTTTAATTGGTTTTTTTTCAATGGATTAAACGGACCTTCATTATTTATTTTTATTCTTGGAATACTTACCTTTTACGGCATTTTTGAAAGAAAATACTATTTTATTGTTATCATTATTGTAACCTTAAATGTCCTAATCGTTTGGTTTATCGAACTTAAATTTCCCAAGTTACTAATTTCTAATATTGATTACAAACCCATATATACGATTTTAAGTTTTGTAGTTACTTCATTTTTTGCCGGACTTATAATCTCACAACTGAAATTTAATTATGTAATAGAACATCAAAAAACAGAAACAGAAAAAAAAGAACTCGAATATTTACATAATAATATACTCAGCAGTATAAGATATGCTAAAAATATTCAAAACGCATTACTACCGAGTCCGGAAACTCTTTTTACAAGTTTACACGAGCATTTTATTTTATATAAGCCAAAAGATATTGTAAGCGGTGATTTTTATTGGGTGAAAAAAACATCAAATAAAACTATTTTTGCTGTTGCAGATTGCACCGGACATGGTGTACCCGGAGCATTTATGAGTATGCTCGGAATATCATATCTGAACGAAATCGTATTAAATAATAATACATTAAGAAGCGATGAAATTTTGAATCAATTACGAAATAAAGTAAAAAAAGCATTAACTGAAAACGATGATTTGTCGGTACAAGATGGTATGGATATAGCTTTGTGTATTATTGACTTTGATAAAATGCAAGTTCAATTTTCGGGAGCATACAATCCGCTGTTTTTAATAAGAGACAATCAACTTGTTGAATACAAGGCTGACAAA
>JAOZMN010000275.1 GCA_029934265.1 Bacteroidales bacterium | reverse complement strand
TTATTTTACTAACGAGCTAATAAATATTTTTAATAAACGCAAATTATTATGAGAACCTCTTGCATATTCATGATAAACTTCCACTTTTGGATAACAAACAGTTTTATATTTTTGTCCTACTCGTCTGGACAAATCAAAATCCTCAAAATACATAAAAAATCTCTCATCGTATAAAAAACCATCTTGAATAACTTTTTTATTAATCAAAGTATAACAACCGGAAATAATTGGAGAAAAAAAAGGTTTTGAGTAATCCGCATATCGTAAAATGTACTTGTCATTTATATTTTTTTTTAAAGAAGTAGGAAATGGGAAACGCCTTACAAATAAATTTATCGGTTTTGGTAATAATTTAGGTAAAAATTGTATTTGTCCATTCGGATATAATACTTTTGGCATTAACATAGCAATTTCAGTATTTTCTTTCAAATATGTATATAATATTTCCAAAACATTTTTTTTGTAATATATATCTGGATTAAGTATTAAATGAAATTCACCTATCTTATCATTTTGTTTTAATATTAAATTATGCCCTGCTCCAAAACCAATATTCTTATCATTATATATATATTCAACTCTTTTATCTGAAATAATATTTCTAAGATTATCTTCCGGAGAATTGTCTATAAGGTAAAGTTTTATAGACAATTTCGTGTTTAAAAAACTGTCTATTGCTTTTTTTACTTCTTTTATAGAATTATTATATAAGACTATTGAGGCTGTTATTTGGTATGACATTATTTAAGTATGCTTTAATTTGCGAGTAACTTATCAAATAATTCACCCCAGTTATTTGTTAATTGAAAATTCACAGTTTGTTTTTTTGCTTTTTGCAAAAATGACGTATTACCTATAATCAAACTTTTCATTTTACCAGCAAGTTCCTGCGGATTGTCAATATCAAAATATGAAATTTTACTACAATTTGAACTTGTTTCATAAGCATAAGGCAAGTTTGCAGCTAATATAGCTTTATTGAAAGCTGAGAATTCTGATATAGGTAAACCCCATGTTTCCAGCCGAGACGGAAATAGTAAACAGTTAATTTTTTGATAATATTCAAAAACTTGCTCCCTGGTTATTTGTCCGATAAAATTTACCGTTTTTAAATGAGAAAACTTATTTTTTACCCAGTTAGAGTATTTATTTTCACTTCCGTCTATTGTTAAATATACTACAAAATTACTAATACTTTTTTGTTCTAAAATTTCGCAGGCCTGACATATTAACTCAAAATTTTTAAATGGTCGGGGAAAGGCTGGATAAAAAAACTCGTGTTTTTCATTTTCAATAACCTTGTTATTAATATCGATACTATTATTAATAACATTTGGATAAGCAACTATTAATTTATCGTCTGCTAATTTATAAGCTTTTTTGAACATAGCTGCCATCCAATTTTGCTGGACAATTACATAATCGTTCTTCTTTATATTTATTTTATAAAGGAATTTATAAAACCATGAAAATAGAACTATTTTATAACTGAAATTCCAATCTTTTAACTTTGCTTTATAAAAAGGACTTGCATTATGACAATAAACAACTCTTTGTGAGGCATACACATTAGGAGAAATGTCATGTAAAGAAAACCAAAGTTCAGGTTTAAATCTCAAAGATATTTTCTTAAAAAAATAGTATTCATAATACAAACGTCTTAAATATGATTTTCTTGAATTAGGAAATTCAACTAATTTAACACCTTCGTAATTTAAAACATTTTTATTATGAACTAAAGCAATTACAATGTATTTTGAAGTTAAATATTTACTGCAATACTCTAAGCAGTCTTCAAGAATGGACAGCGGGCCTGCTTCAAATAAATTTATCCCTGATATTATTATTTTTTGTTTCATTATATCGTACTTTTTTTGGCATTCTCAGAAAAAACTAATCCACTCTTGTAAAATTAGAATTAATAAAAATCCCTTTATAAGGAACAAATTCATTATAAAAAACAGAAATAGATTTTAAGAAAGTCAGGATTAAAAAAACAATTACTAAAAAATACGTTAACCATTTACTTCTTTTTTTTGTAACAAGCACAAATGCAGGTATTAAAAAAATCTCAAATAAACTGCCAAAGTATAAAGCACCTCTTCCTACCATCACTTGTATTGAATTGCTAAAAATTAAATAAATAATAATTGATATAAAATATATATTAAGCATCAATTCAATATTCGGTATATTTTTCCTTAAATTAGTATTTTGAATTAAAACATGTAGTACCATAAAAATTAAAACTCTTTTTATTAAACCAAAAATAAATCCATTAAAGGAAAACTCACTTGTTCCATTACTTGTATATACATGTACTTTTAATGCAATAGTATCAGGTAAAATAGGGATAAGTGATACAACTGCATACTGCATAATAAAATGAAGTAAAATTGAGCTACTAAAAAGAACAATATAAAATTTATATGAAAAATGTTTATTCAAAAAATATGCAATGATGAACATTAATGCTGACACATGAAATAAAGAAGCAATAATAATAATAATTACAAACTTATAAAAATTACTACGAACTATATACCTAATTGAGAATAAACAAATTGATAAAGCAATATGCTGTCGTTGCATTCCCATATAACCAATAAATATACAATAAAATGCTAAAATTGTGAGCCAAGGCATAGAAGTATATTGCATTATTGATTTAAAATACAATAAATACGTCAGTCCTGCAATAAATATCAAATAGACTGTATAGCTATTAAATATTTGCTTACAGGCAATATTAAGTATAATAAAACCAGGTTCAAAAGTATTCCATTTTTCTTTAAAATCATCTAAAGAAAAAAACTCCAAATATGGCTTCCAGTCTGTACCAGTTTCCCATCTAAAGCCATCAAGAAAAACAAAAAGCATAAAAACAAATACAGCAACACCAAGTTTAGGCTTAATTTGTATTGAAAATACTTCTAATGTACTCAGAACAAATAAAAATAAAAAAATTAAGATATATATTAACATTTATTTGCTTTCATTAAACTTTCGTATAATTTTTTATAAGAATTTAATATTGTAACATTACTGTATTTCTCATTATAAAAACTTTTATAATCAACTTTCTTTATTGTGGAAGTTTTTATAATCCTATCAAATATACTATCAACATTATTATCAAATAAATATTTTTCATTTATAATAACTTCTGGAATTGCACATTTATTAGATGCAATTACTGGTTTATTAAATAAATAGCCTTCAATTATCGGTAAGCCGAATCCTTCTCCATAATCTGCAATTATTAAGACCATTTTACAATTCTTATACAACTGAACAAGTTTATCATCAGAAACATAACCTATTAAAAAAATATTATCTAATTTTTTAGTAGCAATCAAATCTTGATAATACTTTAATAAAGGACCTTTGCCTGCAACTATATATTTTAACTTTACTCCTTTAATCAAGGATATTTCAGCAACATTTATCAACAAATCTATTCGAGCCCTATCTTCAATACTTCTTACTGTTAAAATATAATCCTTACCTACTATTTTATTTAAAGTATTTTTGTTATTATTATTGTCTCGAATAAAACCTTCTTTTAATTCTAAATGAGATGAATTGGGAATTAATATATTTTTTTTATTTATAGAAAACAGACTGTTAGATTTAGTAAACTCCGAAATAAAATGTACACTCTTACATTTTAAATATACAATTTTTTCTATAGCTTTGAAAATAAAAAGCATTCTTTTTTTAAGAGCTTTACTTTGATAATAAAGTGCATCGTGAACAGTAAATAAATCAGTTTTTTTTAAAAGAAAAAAAGACATTAAATAATTATGTGAATGAATAATTACTTTCTTCTTCTTTTTTAATTTAAAAATTAGAAAATTTAAAACAAAAAATCTAAAAATATTTTTTTTTAACGAAATACATACTAAATTTTCCCACTTATAAACATAATTAGATGTACCAAATGAAATATAAATATTAATTGATTCTTGAAATGTTTTTGTTTGAAATGCAATAACATTTTCCACACCTCTTTTATGTTCTTTAAAGCTGTTGTAACCAAGGTAAATTATTGTATGTTGTTTTTTATTTTGCATCATATTTTTTTGAGTTTCCAAAAACAATTTTCAGTAGCTGTTCCATTCTAATATCATAGGTATGATGTTCTTGAAAGTGTTTTTTTTCTTTTGACGCAATTTTGTATCTTATTTCGTCATTTTGCAAAAAATAATGTATCTTTTCTTTTGCTTCTTCTACTGTTTTAAAAGTATATAATTCATTATCAAATGATGTAAACTCATTAATCTCACTTTTATAATCACAGAGTTGAAAACCACCAGTACCATTAATTACAAAATATTTTTCATTAACCGAGTTTATT
>JAOZMN010000635.1 GCA_029934265.1 Bacteroidales bacterium | reverse complement strand
TCAAAACTTCATCGACTACAGTATATATCTTTGCATCTGCCGGAAGCTTAATAATCTGTACGCAATTATTTGAAAATTTAATTAATTACTTCTGAGTTCAGTCTAAAAAGTAGATTTTCTCGAAATTAGACCCTTAATGTTTTGAGTAACAAGATGTAAATCAAATATTTGGATTTGTTAAACTTTGTTAAACCAAACCCTAAGGGTCTTTTTATACTGAACTCACTTCTTGTATTATTTTTTTCTGAATGATTGCTCTAACTTCTTTTGCTATTGTATCTAAATCTTTATCTGCAAAGTTTTTGTAAGGAATTTCATCAAGTACTTCTACGCTGATTTTGCATCTTGTTCCGAATTCTATGCTGTCTTTGGGTAATGCCTTTCGAGTTCCGTTTATTACAACAGGAAGTATAGGCACTTTCATTTTCTTTGCCAGAATAAAAGCTCCTGTTTTAAAATCCCTCAATGTACCTGTTTTTGAGCGTGTACCTTCGGGAAACATTAATATCGAATTATTTTCAGATATAGCTTTTTCACATTTTTCCATCATTTTTTTAATACTTTTCGTATCGCCTCTCTTAAATGTTATATACCTGTTAAGCCTCATTGTCCACCCGATAAACGGGATTTTCAACACTTCGGCTTTTGATATCCACTTAAAGTGAAAAAAAAGTCCCGAACCTGCCATTATGTCAATATTCGATTGGTGATTGGAAACAATTACATAAGTCTTTTTTTTATCGGCTTTATCTCTGTTTATGAACTTAATAGACCAACTTGGTACAGCTTTGATATATGTCAGTCCCCAAATTTGAGTTATGCGATTAAGTGCAACCAAACGCTTGTCAAATAAAACGGTAAATAACCAAACCAATAAAGCTATTATGAAATATATTGTACTTGTTACGATGAAAAATATTACATAAATTACAGAATAAACTTTTTGCATAAGCTGTATATTATAATTAACATATTTTTAATTCTAATACGGAAATAAAATTGAACGTACAAAATAATAAATTTTTTTAATATTTTGCAAATTTGACTTTTTTGAATAAGTTATTTAATGATTTAATGATTTAATGATGAGTCCGGTCTAAAAAGTATATTTCTTCGCAATCAGACCCTTAGGGTTTTAAGTAAAATGCTGTAAATTAAATATTTAGATTTGTTAAATTTTGTTAAATCAAACCCTAAGGGT
>JAOZMN010000274.1 GCA_029934265.1 Bacteroidales bacterium | reverse complement strand
CAAAGTTCTTTCAGTCCGATATGCGGAGTAATTACAGGTTGATAACCGTATTTTACTTGAACTTTCTTTAAAAATTGTTCCAAACGCTCTCGAAGTTGTGCACCTTTGGGCAACCACAAAGGCAAACCGAGTCCTACTTTTTGAGAAAATGCAAAAAGTTCGAGTTCTTTTCCTATTTTTCGATGGTCTCGTTTTTTTGCTTCTTCAAGAAGTACGAGATATTCGTCCAAAAGTTTCTTTTTGGGAAATGTAACTCCGTAAATACGAGTAAGTTGTTTGCGTTTTTCATCGCCTCGCCAATATGCTCCGGCTATCGACATTAATTTTATCGCCTTTATATAAGATGTGTTCGGCAAATGCGGACCTTTGCATAAATCGGTAAAATTTCCATGTTTATATAAGGTGATGGTGCCGTCTTCGAGTTCGGAAATAAGTTCGGTTTTATATTCATCGTTTTTTGCCTCAAAATACGATAATGCTTCGGCTTTGCTTATGTCTTCTCGACGGTATTCACTTTTTCGGCGTGCAAATTCCAATATTTTATTTTCTATTTTTTTGAAATCTTTATCGGAAATCGTTTTCCCTTCCGGAAGTTCCACATCGTAATAAAAACCATTGTCTATTGCCGGTCCGATACCGAGTTTTATACCGGGAAAAACTTCTTCGAGAACTTCTGCCATTAAATGTGCCGATGAATGCCAAAAGGCGTGTTTTCCTTGTGCGTCCGCCCATTTATAAAATATGATTTTTGCATCTTCGGTTATTGGAAGCGTTAAATCGGAAGTTTCACCGTTTATACCTATCGCAAGTACTTCTTTTGCAAGACTGTTACTTAAATTTTTCGCAATTTGATAACCGGTTATTCCGCTTTCAAATTCTTTTACATTATTGTCGGGAAATGTTATTTCTATCATAGTTATATTTTTTTTAAGAGGACAAAGATAACAGGCTTATTTTAAAAATGAAACAATTTTATAAATTTGCGTATAAAATTTATTGAATATTTTACAGGAAAAATTTTATTCTACAAGTTTTATTCTTTTCCAACGTCCTGTAAAGTAATAAATCATCGTAACTGACATTCCGAACAGCCAAGCGGCGGGCAAGCCGAGCCAAATACCGATTTCACCATAGTCTATCGACAAATAATATGATAGCGGAATACGAATTATCCATAAAGCTATAAAAGTTATGAACATTGGTATTAATGTATCACCTGCACCTCTGAATACCCCTGTAAACATGAACATTACAGAAAACAGTATGTAAGAAGTGCCGACTATTTGTAAATACTCGTATCCTATCCGGATAACTTCTGCATCAGGGGTAAAGACTGCCATAATTTTATCGCCAAAGAAAAAAACAATAAAACTTATAACAACCGAAATTCCGGAAGACATAAATAATGTGGCTTTTAATCCTCTTTTAACTCTCTCCGGACGTTTTGCTCCGATGTTTTGTCCGGTAAAAGTTCCCAAAGCTTGTGCGAAATTCATAGCCGGAATTACTGCAAAAGAATCTATTCGCATAGCAACAGAATAGGCGGCAATTACATTTGTTCCGAAATTATTTACTATACGGAATATTGCCGTCATACCTACGGCAACAATCATTTGTTGCAAACCGGTAGGAAATCCGACTTTCAAACTTTTGAAAAAAATTTCTTTATCCCATTTTAGTTTCAGGAAATTAATTTTAAGAAAATCGTGTTTTTTATTTATGTAAATTACTCCGGTAAGGAAAGCACCGGCTTGTGCAATTATGGTAGCATAAGCAACCGAAGCAACACTCCACCCGAAATATACAACAAATAATAAATCTAAAATAACATTTGCTATAGTAGATATTATCAGAAAAAACAGAGGTGTTTTGGAATCGCCCAGACTTCTCAATATACCTGCAATTGCATTGTATCCGAAAGCGAAAATCAGACCGCCGAAAGTAATTTGAAGATATATTATTGCTTGTGGAATAATTGTTGCGGGAAGCTCTATCAGCTCGAATATTTGTTCGGTAAAAATTATTCCGAATATAGAAACAATTATTGCAGAAACAAAGATTATGATAAACATGGTGTCCACACCGATTTGTACTTTGTCGTATTTTTTTGCCCCGAAATATTGCGAAATTACTACTCCGCAACCGGAAGCAACTCCTATAACCAACGAAATAAGTGCAAAAAATATAGGAAAAGAAGCCCCTACTGCCGAAAGTGCTTCTTTTCCCATATAATTTCCTACTACAATACTGTCAATAACATTATAAAGTTGCTGAAAAATATTACCTATAAGCATAGGTAATGCAAATCTGAAAATTAATTTTCCTTCTTTCCCTACGGTCAAATCAGCCATAAATAATGAGCAATTAACAGTGAACAATGAACAGTGAATAATTTCACCGGTAATTGTAATGTAATATTCTAAAAATCAACAAACTTCAAGGTCTAAGTACCCGTAGATAAGTTTTTCCGTATTCATATTTGCATAACAATCATATTATCAATGTATTATAAATACGGTTTTACCCCATAAAATAGGTCGAAGACCTTAAATTAAAAACTTACTGAATTACATAATTCGTAAAAACTTTGAGCGTCAAGCGATGCACCGCCGATAAGACCTCCGTCAATATCTTTTTTTGCAAATAATTCTTTTGCATTTGAAGGTTTTACGCTTCCGCCGTATAATATAGTTATATTTTCGGATACTTCATTTCCGTATTTTTCACTTATCGTTTTACGAATAAAAGCGTGTATTTCTTGTGCTTGGTCGGGACTTGCAGTTTTTCCGGTACCGATAGCCCAAACAGGTTCGTAAGCTATTTTTATATTTAAAAAATCATCTTTCGACAAATCGAACAGAGCATTTTCTATTTGTGATTTTACAATATCGAATTGTTTGTTTGCCTCACGCTGTTCGAGAGTTTCACCGCAACAGAAAATAGGTTTCAGACCTTGGGCTATAATTAATTTTACTTTCTTATTCAGAATTTCATCGGTATCACCGTAGTATGCACGTCTTTCCGAATGTCCTGTAATTACAGCCCTCACTCCTACCGATTTCAACATTTCTACTGAAATTTCACCGGTATATGCTCCGCCGGTTTCCGATGCACAATTTTGTGCAGTCAGGCAAATTCTGTCAGTATCTATAAGTCCTGCAATAGTTGCAAGATGCGTAAAAGGCGGTGCTATTACGATTCCTGTTTCTTTATTTACAGGATTTTCTTTTAATTTTTTGTCGATTGCAATTGCAAGCTCTGCCGCTTCTTGCAAATTGGTATTTAATTTCCAATTTCCTGCTACGATTTGTTTTCTCATATTTATAATGTTTTTATTTGTTTAATTTTCAGTAATTGATTCTTTATTTTCAGAACTTTGTAAATATTTAGTCTGTGTAACTGCCGGATAAGCGTATTTTAAAAATATAAATTTTAAAATACTGATATTCTGTATTTTAAAATAATTTTCCTTTGAATCTTTACCTTACAAAGGTATATAATTTTTTCAATGAACAAGCAAACATCAAATAAAAAGATATTTAATCATAAATTTAAGCAATAAAAAAAACTATATTTGTAAGCTAAAATTTAAAATTAATCGAAAATTCGATTCTATGAAAATTAAAGACATAATTTTATTATCGTTTGCGTTGATGTTTTCCGTTATGCTTAATGCACAGAACAACAATGCCGACCAAGCCTTTCTCGAAGCGGTAAACAATGCAGGTTCGGGAGAAAATAATCTTGCTTCGGATTTTACGGAATTGCTTGATGCTTTAAAACTCGGTGCAAATATCAATGTTACGGATTCGGCAGGAAATACAGCCGTACATATCGGGACAAAAAAGCGAAACATAGATGTTTTGAAGATTTTATACTATAATAAGGCAGATTTCAGCATCAAAAATAATCAAGGGAAAACTGTTTTAGAAGTTGCCCAAAACATGGAATATGCAAATTCCGTAAAGAAATTTCTTAAAAATCCTCAATTAGATAATTCATTTTATACAAAATTCGGAAAGTTAGATGAAATTAAAAATATTGTAAGCAAAAATCCGGAGGCAATAAATAAACCCGACAGATACGGACGTTCGTTGTTATATTATGCTTCGGCAAGAAATGACAATGCGTTGGAAATTGTAAAATATCTTGTAGGTAAAGGTGCTCAAATTAATACTTCTTATCTTTTGTATGTCGATGTTGCCATAGAAAAATCAAATTTAGATTTAATCAAATATTATGTCGGGAAAACCGGAAAAACAATCACGGCTTGTCCGCTGAATATTGCCATAAGAAATGGAAATCCGGAAATTGTTAAATTTCTGATAAAATCCGGTGCAAATCCGAACAAACCCGACGACTGGGGAAATTATCCGATAATATTTGCATCACAAACTCTTA
>JAOZMN010000028.1:5297-15612 GCA_029934265.1 Bacteroidales bacterium | reverse complement strand
AAGCGAGCAGAAAAGAAGCCTTACTTCCGTTTATGCGTGATGCTCTTAAAACTGCTTTTAATCCGATGATTGCCACAACCGCAATTATGGGATTAATTTCATTACCCGGAATGATGACCGGGCAAATTCTCGGAGGCAGTAATCCGAACGTTGCCGTAAAATATCAGATTATGCTTTTAATTACAATATTTTCATCAGCTGTTTTGAACGTGATTTTAACTATAGTATTCTCTAACAGAATAGCTTTTGATGATTACGATAATTTACGAAAGGATATTTTCAGGAAGGAATCTTGAGTTTTTCATAAAAACTCCCTAAGGGTTTGAAGTAAAAGACTGTATGAGGGTTTAGATTTGCAGACTTTTGTTAAATTAAACTCTTAGGGTTGGTCGAGAAACTTTAATTTGTAAAAGTCCACCTTATTCCGAATTTTGTCATTCTTTCGTACAAAGGATAATGATTCACATTGTAATATAATTCCCTGAACAGTCCGGCATTTGCGTGTTCCAATTTTATAAAAAGTAAAACATTACTTTTTACCTTTCCTGATGCAAAGGCACTTACAAAAGGATAGTTGCCGGTTTCTGTTGTATTATCAAGATAAAAATTGCCAATAGCAGGGTTGTAGCCGTACATCTTATATTTTGTAGTATAATAAACATCGAAACCCAAATTTACCTGTAAGGATTTCCACCTGAAATCAATAAAAGTTGCATTGTATGCTGAAAGTTGAGGCATACTTACAATTTCCGAATTTGAAACTTTCTGCCAAATTATTTTATTGAGCATTTTAAAAATTCCGAGATTAAAATCTTTACTTATATAAGCCGAAATGATATTTAATGATTTATTGTACTGAACCGGTACAATTTCTTTTCCGAAATATACATAATTATTAATAAAACTCATATTTATTCCGGCTTTCAGATAAAAACGAGGAATGGAAAAATCAAAATCTATTTTATTGGTTTTTATACTTGTGAAATTATTTTCCCACCTATAATGATTTGAATAATAATTAGATGTAAAAAAATCGGGTCTTTGATTTATACTGCTTAATTTCAATCTAAGCAAAATTAAACTGTCAGTATTTCCAAATTTTCGAGTTATTTTTCCGGAAAGTTTCATGTCGCCGCTTCTGTAACCCGAAAAATAATAATTTGCATATAAATTCAGATTAGTTTTTTTGCGTTTATCGTTGAATAAATTGAAAATAACAGAGTTATCAATAAATTTATGCTCGTTTTCAAAAAGTAGATATTGTTTGAAATTGGAATATTTTTTAAGTTCATTTTTATAAATAATATCAAAACCGAATTTTCTTTTATTTATAAAACTATCTTCGGATTGCACGCCGAACGAGTTACTTAGATTTCTAAAAAAAATGGAATCGTAAGTTGAAAATTCTTGTTCCGGAATGTCATAATAAAAATTATTGTAATAATTATTTTCATCGTTTTGAGTATCGGAATAGAGCCTGTAACTCTTATTGTGTGTAAAATTATGAACAAAACTAATAGAAGGTTTGAAAATTTTAATTACCGTATCGTTAAGTAGCATTCCTTTGTAATTTCCGATATGATATTTTTGTGTCAAGTAAATATATCGTCCGGAAAGTTTAGTTTCTGCATTCAATAAATATGCTTCAAGTGCGTTAATATTGACATTGCCGGTATCAATCAAACCGCCATTGTCGGCAAGTGTAAATTTATTGTAGCAGATAGAAAAATTCATGGAATATTTATCTGCGGAATAAGAACTTTGTCCTGCAATACCATGATTTTTAGTCTGTTGGTTTGAATAATTCCCTTGCGATGAAACTAATTTGTAATTTATTCCGACATTTAATTTACTGCTCACATTCTGTGTGTGTGTAAAAAACAAAGATTGTTCGTCTTTAATTTTAGTACTGCTGAAATAATATATATCGGTATATGGTCGGCGAGTATTATAATATTTTATATTTTCGGGGCGTATTAAATAAGTATCGTAAGGTTTATTAAATAAAAAATCAAGCCCGTAATCATCAACTTGTTTGTTATAAATATTGGAATAATTTGCAGAGCCGAGGTTTCCTAAAAACGACTCGGCTATACTTCTTTTATCAAAATCTTTATATATATGAAACAGTTGCAAAGAAGTATCATTCGGAATACTGTCAAAACGAAAATTATCCGAACCGATAAATGTATTCAGAATATTTTTTGTAGTGTCCGACTGTGAAAATGCTGTATTTTGCAATAAAAATATAAATCCGTAAATTATATATATCGAGTTAAAATTTTTAATATTCCGGAATTTGAAATTCATTTATCTGTGCTAACTTTGTTTAATTTGATTAAGCAAAAGTAAGGAAATAAATTATATTAACTAATAATTTTATCGTAAACAAGAAAACGACAACCTTTTAAAGTTATCGTTTTTTGTTATCTGTTTTTTTTTATTATCACTCAATAAAAAGGTAGAAGACCTTAACTTCCAAAATCGTCAAAATCTATCATTTCACTTGGAACTCCGAGGTCGTACAACATTTTTTCGATTGCGGCATTCATCATTGGCGGTCCGCAAAGATAGTATTCTATATCTTCCGGACTTTCATGGTCTTTAAGATATTTGTCGTAAATTACTTGATGAATAAAGCCTGTATATCCCTCCCAGTTGTCTTCCGGCAATGGTTCTGAAAGGGCTACGTTCCAAGAAAAATTATCATTTTCTTCTGCAATTTTATCAAAATGTTCTTGGTAGAATACTTCTCTGAGCGACCTTGCTCCGTACCAATAAGTTGCCTTTCTGTCTGTTTTTTGAGTAAGAAATTGGTCGAAAATATGAGAACGCATTGGAGCCATACCTGCACCACCACCGATAAACATCATTTCATTTTTAGTGTCTTTGATAAAAAATTCACCGTAAGGACCTGAAACTGTAACTTTATCGCCCGGTTTTAATCCAAAGATATAAGATGAGCAAATTCCCGGGTTTACTTTCATGAAACCGTTTGCGGCTCTGTCCCAAGGCGGTGTGGCAATACGAATATTCAGCATTACAATATTTCCTTCAGCAGGATGATTTGCCATTGAATAAGCTCTGTATGTCGGTTCGGGATTTTTCATTACTAAATCCCACATATTAAATTCGTCCCAATCACCGTGATATTCTTTTTCAATATCAAAATCTTTGAAATTAACATCAATTTTCGGAACATCTATTTGTATGTAGCCACCGGAACGGAAATCAAGAGTTTCTCCTTCCGGAAGTTTAACTACAAATTCCTTAATAAATGTAGCAACGTTTCCATTAGATACAACTTCACACTCCCACTTTTTAATACCCATTATTTCTTGAGGTATTTCAATTCTCATATCTTCCTTAACCTTAACCTGACAGGCTAATCTGTGATTTGTTTGTTGCTGTTTTCTTGAAAAATAAGGTTTTTCGGTCGGAAGGATTTCTCCGCCTCCATCTGTAACGACACATTCACACATTCCGCAAGTTCCTCCTCCACCGCAAGCAGACGGCAACAAAATTTTGTTATTACCAAGAGTTGTAAGTACAGTATCTCCCGGATTTACAACGAGCTGATGCTCATCGTCGTCATTGATATTAATTTTGACTTCACCAGAAGGCATTAATTTCGCTTTCGCAATTAGTAATATGCTTACGAGTAAAAGGGTCATGCCCAAGAATGCCGCAATACTCAGCATTAATACCATACTCATTGATTGTGCTTCCAATAAAATCATATTAATAATACTATTATGTTAAGAATTTTTAAATACTCAACGCAGTTAAATTTTATTTTTCTATACGCCAATTAGGATAAGAGTTTACTTACGGTTTTACCCCATTAAATAGGTCGAAGACCTTATAATTTTATTCCCATAAAACTCATAAAAGCAATACCCATAAGACCTGTTGCTATAAAAGTAATTCCAAGTCCTCGTAAAGGAGCTGGAACATCTGAATATCTTATTTTTTCTCTTATTGCGGCTATACCTACTATTGCGAGTAACCAACCGATACCGGAACCAAGTCCGAAAACTGTTGCCTCTCCGATATTTGTATATTCACGTTCTTGCATAAATAATGCACCACCGAGTATTGCACAGTTTACAGCTATTAAAGGTAAGAAGATGCCGAGTGAAGCGTAAAGTGAAGGTGTGAATTTTTCTACTATCATTTCAACAAGCTGTACCATAGAAGCTATAACTGCTATAAACATTATAAAACTAAGAAAACTTAAATCTATTTTACTTGCTTCTTCTTGTCCGAGCAACCAGCCCAACGCACCTTCTTTTAAAATATAATTTTCGAGAAGATAATTAACCGGTACTGTAATTCCGAGTACAAAAATTACAGCCAAACCGAGTCCCATTGCGGTATTTACAGTTTTTGAAACGGCAAGGTATGAACACATTCCCAAAAAGAACGCAAATACCATATTGTCAATAAAAATGGACTTAATAAAAATATCTAAATATTCTTGCATTTTTTGAAATTTTGAAGTTGAAAAATTTAAAATCTTATAAGGTCTTCGACCTGTTTAATATTGCTTACGCACTCGTGCAAATATTTATAAATTAACTTGTTATAAACAAATAAATGTGCAAAAACTTATTTTAAGGTGTTTGGTTTACAAAATATCTTTTCAATGTTAATTCTCTTCTATAAGTTCTTTTGTTCTCGCTCTTTGTATCCAAATAATAATGCCTACTACAATTAAAGCCATAGGCGGTAAGATTACAAATCCGTTGTCCATAAATCCGGCATCATAAAAACTTTGCGGGATAATTTTGAAGTTCCAAATCGAACCTGAACCGAAAAACTCTCTGAAAACTGCTACAATTATAAGTATGATTGCATAACCGGCACCGTTTCCTATACCGTCCAAAAACGAGTCAAAAGGTTTATTGCCAAGTGCAAATGCTTCTAAACGTCCCATAAGGATACAGTTTGTGATAATTAATCCGACAAAAACGGAAAGCTGTTTGCTTACATCATAAGCAAATGCTTTTAAAACTTGGTCAACCACAATTACAAGGAATGCAATAATTACAAGTTGTACAATTATCCTTATTCGTGAAGGTATTGTATTCCGCATAAGCGAAATAAGAACGTTGGCAAATGCCAAAACAAATGTAACCGAAATAGACATAACAACTGCCGGTTCTACTTTTACCGTTACTGCAAGTGCTGAACAAATTCCAAGTACCTGAACCGTTATAGGGTTGTTCAGATTTATCGGTCCTGTAATTAATTTTGAATTTTTACTCATTTTTCTTTATAAATTTAAAAGCTGTAAGCCGATTTTTAATTTTTTAAAATACTCTTGAGTTCAGTCTAAAAAGTATATTTTTTTTCGCAATCAGACTCTTATGTTCTTTTTATACTGAACTCACTCTTATTTTTTATTTTTTTTAATATAACTTCCATAGTTAAAGAACCAATCTTCTTTTATCATCGCTTCAAGTCCTTTACTTGTGATTGTACCTCCTGAAATTGCATCTACGCCGTGTTTCAAATCACCTGCAAGTTTTGCTGCATCTTTTCCGCCTTTGTGTGCTGTTATCGAAACAAATTCATCTCCTTCAAAAATAGTTTTACCTTTAAAAGGGTCTGAAAACCAACTTTGTGCAATTTCTGCTCCAAGTCCGGGAGTTTCACCTTTATGGTCGAAAACGGCTCCGTTTATGGTGTTAAAATCTTCTTCCAATGAAATATATCCCCAGATAGGTCCCCATAATCCTTTGCCTCTTTGCGGAAATATATAAAAAGTTTTACCTTCTTTTTCGCAGACATAAACAGGTAATTTTAATTTCGATTTTAAATCGGTAAGTTCAGTATTGAGAACTTTTTTTTCGGCTTTATTTGCTTTTAATAATTTAATATTTATTGCTTTTATTTTCAAAGCCGTTTTACCCTCTTTTTTCATGTTTACATCAAAACCTTTGCCTTCTGTTTTTTCTCCGGAAGTATTTACTATCATATCTTGTTTGATATTTTTAGAATAAAGTTCTTCCGCATTTTCCACAGTTGCATCAATTCCTACCGATTTCAAAATATTTTGCATTTTTTCAACTCGAATATTCTTTTTTTGTAACGGTTGCAAAGTAACTGCTGTAAAAGCAAGTATTGCAGCTACAATTATAACAAGTATTGAGGCATACAAAAATGTATATAAATTGCTATTAGTATTCATATTATTATAAATTTTGAAGTTTTGAAGTTTTAAAACTATATAAATTACCTTTAAGTATATAGCCTTTAATTATGCTTTAATACGTTTTAATCGTTTTTTTACATTTCCTCTGATAACATAATGGTCAATAAGCGGAGCAAAAACGTTCATTAGAAGTATTGCAAGCATCACTCCTTCCGGATATGCAGGATTCAATACCCTTATTAATATTGCAATAAAACCTACAAGGAAGCCGTATATCCATTTGCCTTTTTCTGTTTGAGCTGCTGTTACGGGGTCGGTTGCCATAAAAACAAGTCCGAATGCAAAACCTCCAAGCATTAAATGTTCATAAAATGGTAATGACATATATACGTTGGTGTCAGTAGCAAAGGTATTTAGTAATAATCCCATAACTGCACCGCCGACAACTCCCGATAACATTATTTTCCAACTGGCAACTCCTGTAAAAAGTAAAATTGCAGCTCCTATTAATATCATTAATACGGAAGTTTCACCGATAGAACCGGGTATCCAACCTATAAACATATCAAAAACTGAAATTTGAGAGTGAAATGCGTCAAGATTTTCTGTTGCTGAGGCTGCATGTGCCAAAGGCGTTGCTCCGGAAAAACCATCGACTATTTTATCGCCGTAAGCATTGGTGAATTTTCCTGCTGCATCTGCTGTAGAACCGTCTAATCCGGAAATCCAAACTTTATCGCCGGAAATTTTTGAAGGATATGCAAAGAATAAAAATGCTCGTGCTAAAAGTGCAGGATTTACAATATTCATTCCTGTGCCTCCGAAAACTTCTTTACCGATAATTACGGCAAAAATAGTAGCAGTTGCAAGCATCCATAAAGGAATATCAACAGGGACAATAAGTGGTATCAGCATTCCGGAAACGAGAAAACCCTCTTCAATTTCCTTTCCTTTAATAAAAACAAATAAAAATTCGGTACCCAAACCTGCGGCATAAGCAACTATAACCAGCGGAAGCACCTGTATTGCTCCATAACCGAAAGCTTCGAGAAACGTAAATTGTTCTGCTATCGACATATAGTGCTGAAAGCCAACATTCCACATTCCGAACAGAAGTGCAGGAATAGCAGCAATTACAACAACACTCATTAGTCGTTTGGAGTCCATTGCATCTCTGATATGTGCTCCTTTTTTGGGTGTTGTATTACCAAGTACGAATAAAAAAGTTTCAAAACTTTCAAAAATGGACATCCATTTTTCAAGTTTGCCGCCTTTTTCAAATTTAGGCTTGATTTTTTCTATATAATTCTCTAAAAATTTCATTTAATTATATTTAAAGGTCGTTTTAACCTATTCTGATACTTTCGTAAGATAAATCTTTGTAGAGACCGGTATAAAAGAGTAATTTCCAGCAATTAGACCCTTAGGGTTTGAGGTAAACAGTTGTAAATAAGACATTTAGAATTATTGATTTTTGTTAAATTAAACCCTAAGGGTCTTTTTACACTTAAATCTTTGTTAAATTATCGGTTTAACTAAATTCTTTAATCATTGAATTCAGACCTTCTCTGACGATTCTTTGTATTTCTATTTTTGATGTACTTATAACTTCGCAAAGTGCAAAATCTTCTTCTGCAACTTCATATATACCAAGCTCTTCCATTAAATCTATATCATTTATCATAATTGCTTTGAGCAATTGAACAGGATATATATCCATAGGGAAAACTTTTTCAAACGAACCTGTAACTATAAATGGTCGTTCGCCTCCTCGCATGTTTGTGTCGATTACTCTTTCTTTTTTTGGAGAAAGCCAAGAAAAAAATGTTTTTGAAACGCTGAATTTTTTTAATCCGGGAGTTCCCCAGCCAAGAAATTCAGATTTGTTTCCTTCCGGAATAATTGTAATTTGGTCGGCATAAAATCCGATATAATTATTTTCGTTTATTTGTTCTCCGGTAAGTACGTTGCCGGAAATAATTCTTACATAATTTTCGGTTTTGATATTTTTCTTTGTGAGTTCGCTTGTAAGAACACCTGCGATTGTTTTGTAATATTTCGGATTTTTAACTTCCGACCCTGTAAGTGCAATTATTTTTGTTGCATCGTATTTTCCTTCGGCAAAAAGTTTTCCGATAGTAACTACGTCCAAAGCATTTACCGTCCAGATAATTTCTCCTTTGTTTAATGCTTGTGTATTATTGATTTGTATTCCGACATTTCCTGCAGGGTGAGGTCCAGTAAATTTAGTAATGTCGGCATTTTGAGTTTTGGTAAAAATACTGTCGGATTTTTTACCGTCTGTTCCTATTTTAACATTTTTTCCGGAAAGTTTCGCAAGTATATCTATACCGGCTTGGAAATAATTAAAATTATCTTTTACAACATAATCGTAATCCGGAGCAAGCGGTGCAGAATTAAAAGCTGATACAAAAATATCTCTCGGGGTGTCTTTCGGGTTGGCGATAACGACATAAGGTCGCTGAATGATATATGCCCAACAACCGCTTTTGAGTAAATTTTCGGTAATTTCTTCTTTGCTTAAATCTTTTGCTTGGGCTTTTTTAAATTCCAAAGCTTCGTTTTTTCCGTCCGATTCTACTACAATTTCAAGTATCCGTCTTCTTTCGCCTCTGTTTACGGCTGTTACTTTTCCGCTTACGGGTGAGGTAAATAAAATATCCGGATTATACTTATCGTAAAATAACGGTGAGCCGATTTTTACTTCGTCTCCTGCCTTTACTGATAATTTCGGAGTGAGATTATTAAAGTCGGTAGGTTTTAAACCATATAATTTTGATTGTGCGACTTCTGTCGTTTCTGAGGCAGCTTTACCTTGTAAGCTGATATCTAATCCTCTTTTTATGCGAATTTCATTTGCCATAAACACCCTTTGTTAAAAGTTCGCACAAAACTAAAAAAAAAATATTATACGGCAATATGTAACTCCTTATTAGTAATCATTCTAAATAGAATCTTGTTTTAGGTTCAATTTTTAGTGTCTAAATATCTAAATATCAATATATTTCAATAACTATTGCTGTGTTTGATGTTTTATAGGCAGGCGTGAGCAATGTGCTACAATACAGTGAGTTTGATTACGGTTAATCGTGATACCTATTACATTTTAATCTGCTGAAAAACATAAAATTCCATTTTTTACAGCATTTTTTTATGTCTGTATGACTAATGTATATTTCGGTTGAAATATACAATCAAAGAACTTTATTGAATTTTTATGGGACACTAGTGGTCAGAGACCTTATTTATCTCTGTATTTACAACAATTTTCCAAGCTGTTATATATTTCATCACTTGCTTTTTGCTCACCGACATCGTGTCCGGCTTCTACTATCGCATTTTTTACTTTGGTAACATCTGTTCCTTCCAAAACTTTGATATTTAACACTTTGGTTTCCATGTTCCACTCAGCAAATTGTACACCGTCCACCATTGCGGCGGCAAGCTCGATACGGTCTTTGCATTTTTGGCATTTTCCCGCTACTTCAAAACTTACATCTTCGGTTTTTTCGACTTTCACTTCTTCAACGGCTTCCGTTTCAGTGCTATCGACTTTCGTATTGTCCTTGTTTCCTTCTTCTCCCGAATTACAGGAAAATAATGCTGTCATGACTATTGCAAGTCCGACAATTAAAATTGAATTTTTCATTTTTAATATAAATTTGGTTAGTAAATCACTCATACTCACGGCTTTGCTTCATAAAATAGGTCAACTATCTTATTTTAATATATTACAGACCTCCGCTTGTACTCAAAACAATCAAAGTCAAAATACCTTAAATTATTTTCCAACATACAAGCGTAATCAAAAATATACTTGCATAAATCAAAGCTCCAAAAATAGAAAATATTTTTGATAATTTATTGTTATATTTTTGTTTTCCTATAATATAAAATGATAATATCATACCGATAACAGGAAATATTACCGCAAAAATATTGACTATATACGAAACCGGCACTGCAAAAGAATAATTTAACATATCCGGATTTTTCATGATTGAATTTGCAGTTTCTATTCCTTGCGGGTCGGCAAAAACATAATTCCAGTACGGTATTCTCGATGTAGTTTTTAGCAGAGCTTTAAGCAAATGCATACTTCCCGTTATCGGTAAAATTATAAGTACAAGTTGC
>JAOZMN010000028.1:0-5287 GCA_029934265.1 Bacteroidales bacterium | reverse complement strand
CTCCGGATAAAAGTTTTTTCAACAAACTTATTATCATAAAAAATAAAAACGGTAAAAATACAAATAAAATTAACGCTTTTATTGTTCCTCTGTAAGTACCGGAAATATCAAAAAAATTATTGACAAAATCCGGAATTATCATTACTGTTTTTTTTGTAACTTTCCATTCCGAAAGGATTTCATAAATAACAAAACCGCTTATCATAACAAAAAATCCGATTTCCGACCACGACAGTTTTATATCTGAAAACAAATCCTGTGCAATTTTTTGTTTTTTAATCGAAATGTTATCGTGTGTACACGATTTAAAACATTGTCCGCACAAAATGCAATCTTTTGAGTCATTTAATTTTGTCGGATACAGCTCTGAAGTGCAGGAACGTCCTGTAAATTTATAATGTTTTGTTTTGCTGATACAATCTTTTGTTTTGCAATTTTCACATACTTTGTCGTCTTTCACTCCCAATTTTTTGAACGACAGCAAAGAATAAAGACCAAGTAAATGTCCGACCGGACAGACATAAGTACAGAAAGTACGTTTTTCCCAAATCAGACCGATAATTATAGCTGTCGCAAATAAAACAAACATATAAATTGCCATATATTGCGGTATCCTGTGCATGCTGAACGTGTGTATTCCGACAATTAAAATTACACCGTAAAACAAAGTAATTATCCAACCCGATGCCATAAACTTACCGGGTTTTCTTCTTAATCCTATTTTGCCAAAAAACGAAGTAATCAATTCCATAGGACAAATACTGCACCAGAAACGTCCTGTAAGTATAGCAGTTGCGATAATTAAAGGCCACCAATACGACCAGATAATCAAATTTGATAAATTAGTGTTTCTTAATATTTTTGCAAAATCAGCATCATCGGTTGTTACATATACTGCATTATAAATCAGTAAAATAAAGCAGCATAGAGTAATAAACTGCATTACAGTCAAAAAAAATCTGTTTTTGAAGATTTTATTAATCATAATATAATTCAATATAAAAAGTATATTTTCTCGCAATCAGACCGAACTATCAGATTTAAAATTAAATCTTAACACCAAAAAAATATATATATTCTGAATGCTTAATCTTTAGCTTATTACAAATTATAAACAAAAATAAATATCCGCCAAATATAAAAAACATATTAACAACTGAATAAAATAAATTATTGACTGAATAACAAACCGATAATATTAAAAACTTGTTAATTTCCATTGAAATACTTTAAATTCTGTTAATACAAAAAATAATAATATCTTTACTGCGTTTTTTCGATAATATTTGAAAGTTCAAATCTTTTCACATCGGTAAATTATAGCTCTATGATAAATCAACTACTTTTTTATTCACTTAAATTTATTTTTTATAAAAAAAGTTGTTTTATTTTCGGCAATCTTACTTATTGCCGGCTTAGGAAAGTCGCAAACCGTTAACGGCAAATTCAACGAACGATTTAATTTTTGGTTAAAAGTAAAAACAGTTAATTTAAAAAAATGACAAATAAAAAAATCATTAAAGCAATATTTATCGTAATTATTTCGATAATATTTCAAAGCTCGCTTTATGCTCAAAAATATACCGTAAACGGATATATAGAAGACTCGCAAAGCGGAGAAAAATTGACGGGAGCCGTAGTTTGGGACACAAATAACAACATTAATGCCACTATCGGCAACAATTACGGTTATTACAGTCTGACAATTCCAAGCGGAAAAATTAAACTGACCTGTGCAAGTTTGGGCTATACACATATAATTGTAGAATTTGATTTGAACAAAGATACTACGATTAATTTTTCTTTAATTCCGGACAACGAAATAGAACAAATTGACGTAAGTGCAGAACGCAGTGAAGTTGAGAGTACTCAAATGAGTCAAAATAAACTTTCCATCGAAACGATTAAAACAATGCCGGTACTACTCGGCGAAACTGATGTCCTGAAAGCAATACAATTATTACCGGGTGTGCAATCCGGAGGCGAAGGCACAAGTGGAATATACGTCAGAGGCGGTGGTGCAGACCAAAATTTAATTCTTTTGGACGGAGTTCCGGTTTATAATGTCAATCATCTGTTCGGTTTTTTCTCTGTTTTCAATGCCGATGCAATCAATGATGTTTCAATCATTAAAGGCGGTTTTCCGGCTCACTACGGCGGACGCTTATCTTCCGTTTTGGACATTCGAATGAAAGAGGGAAATTCCAAAAAAATTGCAGGTGCGGTTTCCGTTGGTCTTATTTCATCGAAATTTACTATCGAAGGTCCTATACAAAAAGAAAAAACATCTTTTATAATTTCCGGAAGGAGAACATATATAGATATTCTTGCTGCACCGCTGATATATGCCGCTGCAAAACAATACAGCGATGCAAATTCAAGAGGCGGTTATTTTTTCTATGATTTGAATGCAAAAATTAATCATAAAATTTCCGAAAAAGACCGTATTTATTTAAGTGCATACACAGGAAAAGACAAGGCATACACAAAAATAGAAGAAAGCTGGCAAGACGAGCTTTATAAAACGGATTTTGATTTGCACTGGGGAAATTTAACCACCGCATTACGTTGGAACAGAGTTATAAATCCTAAACTTTTCAGCAATACTACACTTACTTACAGTCGCTATAGTTTCGTAACAGATATAAGTGAAAGTGAAGAAAAAATAAGCACCAAAAAAACAAATTATGAATATTCTTTAGGCTACCTTTCCGGTATTGAAGACTATGGAGCAAAAGTAGATTTTGATTACCGACCGGCACCGAGACACAACATAAAATTTGGTTTAAATGCCACTCGACATATTTTTAAACCGGGAATTACCGCAGAATTTTACAATGATGAACAATACAAAGAAAAATTAGATACAACTTTCGGAAGCACTAATATCAACGGAGATGAATTTGCTTTATACTTGGAAGACGAATTAAAAATTACTCAAAAAATAAAAGCAAATATCGGACTGCATTTTTCAGGTTTTGCAGTCGAAAATTCATTTTATACTTCCCTGCAACCTCGTATTTCCACTCGGTATATGGTTTCCGACAAACTTTCGTTCAAACTTGCCTATTCCGAAATGGCTCAATATCTGCACCTGCTCACTAATTCGTCCGTTGGTTTGCCCACTGATTTATGGCTTCCTACTACCGACAAACTTAAGCCTCAAAAATCCAAACAAATTGCAGCCGGAACTGCAATAAAAATAAATAAAATGTTTAGTTTGAGTATCGAAAGTTACTATAAAACAATGGAAAACTTAATCGAATACAAAGAGGGAGCAAGTTTTTTCGATAATTTTACGGAAAATACGGAAGGAACAGGTAATTCTTGGGAAAAAAATATCGAAACAGGTGGTAAAGGTTGGTCTTACGGTGTTGAATTTTTATTAAAAAAAACAGTAGGAAAAACAACAGGCTGGATTGGTTATACTTGGTCAAAAACAGACAGACAATTTGCAAATATAAGTTTTGGAGAAAAATTCCCTTACAAATACGACCGTCGAAACGATATAAATATTGTAATATCTCATAAATTTAACGAACATATAGACATCGGTGCAGTTTGGGTTTACGGAACAGGAAACGCTATTTCGTTGGCTCTCGAAAAATATGCCGCACCAAACGGTAATTATTCTTACGGTAATTTTTTTGAATACGACGAAACAGGTACCGTTAATTATTATGAAAGCAGAAATAATTACAGAATGCCGGCTTATCACAGGCTCGACTTGAACGTAAACGTACACAAAACAAAAAAACGAGGCGAGCAAACTTGGAGTTACGGACTCTATAATGCTTATAACAACAAAAATCCGTTTTTCTTAATGTTCGGAAGAAGTCGCAACACAGGAAAACCGGTTCTCAATCAATACAGTTTATTTCCAATAATACCTTCGATAAGTTATAAATTTGTTTTTTAAGAGGTCTTCGACCTGTTTTATGGGGTAAAATCAACTTTGCTGAAGTTAAGCAAATTAATTTATTGAGTTCAGTCTAAAAAGTATATTTTTTCACAATCAGTAGATTTTCTCGAAATCAGACCCTTAGGGTTTTAAGTAACAAGCTGTAAATTAAATATTTAGATTTGTTAAATTTTGTTAAACCAAACCCTAAGGGTCTTTTTATACCGAACTCTAAAATAAATACAAAACATTTTAATATGAAAAATAATAAAATTTTATTAATAGTTCTTTTTATCACAGTAACGACAATTATGCAATCCTGCGTAAAAGAAATTGATATTTCTATGCCGGATTCTCAAAAAAGTATGGTTTTGAACGGATTTATACAACCGGACAGTGCAATTACCGTAAATATCAGCAGAAGCATGGGAGCTTTAGAAGACGGCGATGTGCCTTTTTTGGAAAATGTCGAAGTTTCACTTTACGAGAATAATATTTTAATTGAAACATTACAATATTCTCAAAACGGAAATTATACTTCCGACAAAACGATAAAAGAAAATGCAACTTATAAAATAGAAGCTGAGTCTCAAAACTTAAAAAATATTATTACAGATTGTCGGATACCCGATAAGCCGGTAATAATTTCGGTCGATACTACAAAAGAAACAAAAATTGAAGTGTATGAAAATTACTATAATGATGTTTCATATAACGATACCAATTATGTTACAATTGTTAATTTCGATATAAAAATTGATGACCCTTCGGGAAAAGAAAATTATTATTTTCTTGCAATTTCGCAAGTAGAAGAAGTTTACGACTACGATAATTGGGATTATCAAACAAACAAACCTGAATTTCTCGGTTATCAAGATGTATATACATATTATAACGGCAGTGATTTTATTTTTAAAGAAAATTATTTTACTTTGAACGGAATTAAAGGACAAATTTTTACAGACGATATTTTTAACGGTAAAGAATTTAATATTACAGTAAATATCACTAATTATCAAGACTTAAAAGACGAGGAAAATCATTTTGAAGAAAAATATAAAATTGCACTTCTTTCTATTAATAAAGAATTATATCAATATATACGTTCCTACAATAAAAATGCAGAAACCGGTGATAATCCTTTCGCACAACCTGTTCAAGTGTTTTCTAATATCGAAAACGGAATGGGAATTTTTGCCGGATACAATCCTGTTTTTTACGAATTTTATTCAAAACCGGACGGAAATATGAAGTAAAATTAGAAAAATTAAGTGGTGGTTCTTAACCTGCATTATTCACAAACATTTCTATTACAATGCTGAACTGCACGCCCTGTTTGGCTGTCCTCGATTTTTGATTTTTCAAAATAGTTCACTATTTTTTCAA
>JAOZMN010000273.1 GCA_029934265.1 Bacteroidales bacterium | reverse complement strand
CTTAAAACCCTAAGGGTCTGATTTCGAGAAAATCTACTTTTTAGACTGAACTCATGATTGATAATAATTTGATACTGACCTCAAAAAAGGTTGATATTTTAATAATAATATTCTAAAATCTTCATATTCAAGAAGGGATACTTTCAGCCGAAAAACAAAGGGCTGAAGCCCTACATTAATTTAAAGTACTTTCTCCCCCGACCTAAAGGACGGGGCAATTGGGAAGTCAAATTTTTATACAAAAATATTAATGACGTATAAAAATGAGAACTTTGTTTAATATTATCAGTAGCTATGGCATTTATACCGTAGCTACTGATTGAAGTTGCCATTAATTTACGTTGCTAAAATACTAAAACAGACACAAGTCCGAAATTAAAAAAAATCAAATATTTTCAAATTTTCAAATTCTATTTTTATGAAAAACATTAGTTTAACATTCGTATTATTATTTAGTTTTTTTTACGGTTTTACGCAAGGAACAGTGCAATCACGGGAAAGTATGAAATCGGAAATATCCAAAAGCAATAATGATATTAAAAATCCGAAAAAGAATATAAAGTACAAAACATGGCTTAATCGAGCTGAGACATTTCTTAAAGCCGCTCAATTTAGCGACCAATCATTAATTAAAGGCATGGCAGCCGAAGGTATGGCGGGAGTAGAAACTCTAATCGGAAAACCCGAAAGCATCGAAAAAGAAGGAACAAAAGAAACTTGGATTTACAAAACAAGAACTTTGTATTTCGACAGTAAAATACTGCAAAGCTGGAAAGAAACAAAAAGTCTTGACGAAGATGCTTACCTGAAAGCGGCTGTCGCAATTTTTAAAGCAGAAGAACTTGACGTAAAAGGTAAATTTAAAAATCAAGAATATTACATGAAATTAATTGCTCGCATAAGAGATGCGATGATAAACAAGGGCGTTGCTTATTACAAAGCAAAAAAATTCAAAAAAGCATACGACCATGTAAATATGGGAGCAAAACTCGGAAAATTTCCCCGAGTAAAATCAGATGTGGCTTTTGACATAGGAAAAATAAACCTGTATGCCGGAATGATGGGAGTAGATGCAAAAGAATATGACAACGCAGAAATTAATTTAAAATATTGTACCGACAATAAACTTGAAAAAGGTATGCCTTATCATTATTTATCTCTTATTTATAAAGCAAAAAATGACAGTATTAAATCAATAGAAATCATAAAAGAGGGCTTTCAAAAATATCCTGAAAGCGAACAATTAATAATAGACCTTGTTAATTATTATACAGGAATAGGACAAACAGATAAGGTACTGGAATACATTGATATGGCAATTAAAAAAAATCCGAAAAACCCATCTTATTATTCCGCAAAAGCTATAATTTACAATCACCGAGTTGATGAAAGCAACAAAAAATCTTATGAATATCTTGAAATGGCACTCAAAGCTAAAAAACAAGCTTTTAAAAATCGTCTCGATAAACAGAAAAAAGATAAATTCGATAAATTGAAATTAGAAGCACTGGGAAACTCCGGAGAGGAAGAAGAAAAATCTAATGCGGCTTTTTTGAAAGCAGACGAACTCTATAATAAAGCTATCGAACTTGATACTAAGTCTTTTTCTTCAAAATTTAATTCAGGACTTTTATATTATAATCGTGCCGATAAATATAATTTTTATGCAACAAAAGCATTTGAAATTTTTAAAGATGCAGACAAAGAAGCCGAATATAAAGCATTGTATAAAAAGGACATGAAAAAAGCATTGGAGTTATTTAAACAAGCATACGAATTAAATAAAACAGAAAAAAATACAATATTAATGTTAAAGAAAATTTATCTGAAATTGGATGGAATAACAAGTCCTGATTATAAAAAATATAAAGAAATGTATGATAAATTGTAGGTAGCATAAAAAATTAATAACACTTGCAATCAATAGTTCGGTACTTTTTATAAGTATTTAATTATAAGAGTTTTACCAAACTATTGGCAATATTATTAAAACACTGATAACGTAAATTAATAGTAACTTTTCAGTAGCTACGGCATTTATGCCGTAGAAAAACAAACATCACACATTGGGCTTTAGCCCTTAATTATCTAATAGCTTGGGCTAAAGCCCGATGTTTGTGGGTATTTTAACTACGGGATAAATCCCGTAGCTACTGAAAATGTTAAACAAAGTCACCATTAACATATGCTATCAAAACATTGCAAGTGTTTTAACATTTACATACTATCAGTATATTATAAATACAATTTTCACCCCTTTAAATAGATATAGGGTTTTAAATCATTTACAAAGTAAAAACATTAAAACAGACAGATGTCTGTATTTACAAACAAAACAACAAATAATGGAAAAATTGACCCTTAATGCAGTAGGCAAACTTATTCCGGAAAGAATTAACAACGAAGCTGTTATTCCTTTTAAAGGTGTAGGGAAATATAAGCCGACAGGCAGAAAATACGCTCCGAAAATTTCAAGTAATACTGATTTTCCTTTGGACGGCAATAAACAAGTATCCGATTTAAAAACAGCTCTGACAAAAGCCGGTTTAAAAGACGGAATGACAATATCATCGCATCACCATTTCAGAAACGGTGACCTTATAATGAACCAAGTTTTTGATATTGCCAAAGAAATGGGTATTAAAGATTTACGCTGGTTTCCGTCTGCTTCCTTTCCTTGTCATGCACATCTTATTCCTTATTTGGAAGACGGTACGATTAATCGAATTGAAGGAAGTATGAACGGAGCTTTGGGAAAATTCACTTCCGAAGGAAAAATGAAGGGAACAGCCATACTGCGTTCTCACGGAGGACGTTACACCGCAATTCAGGACGGAGAAGTAAAAATCGACATCGCAATAATTGTTGCCGGAACTGCCGATAATTTCGGAAATGCAAACGGCGTAAACGGTGCTTCGGCAAGTGGATTGCTTGGTTTTGCTCTTGGCGATTCACAATATGCAGATAAAGTAATAGTTCTTACAGATAATATGGTCGAATTTCCTTGTATTCCTTGGCAAATTCAAGGAAATTATGTCGATTATACGGTAAAAGTCGATAAAGTAGGAGAACCGGAAAAAATCATTTCAGGAACTACAAAAATCACAAAAAGCCCTGACCGACTGCTACTTGCCGAAATGACAGCAAAATTTTGCGACCAAGCAGACATTATAAAAGACGGATTTTCATTTCAAACGGGTGCCGGAGGAACTTCGCTTGCAGTAAGCAAATATTTTGGCGACATTATGCGAGAGCGAGGAATAAAAGCTCGTTTTGCACGAGGTGGAAGTAACGAGTATCTTGTAAATATGCTTCAAGAGGGATTAATCGAATATATTTTGGACGGTCAGACTTTTGACCTCGAAGGTGTACGTTCAATGCGGGAAAATTCAAATCATGTTTGGACTTCGCCGTTTACAAGCTATAATTATCACGGAAAAGGAAATTTTGCCGGTAAAGTAGATGTTGTAATTCTCGGTGCTACGGAGGTAGATGTTAATTTTAACGCAAATGTAGTAACCCATTCGGACGGACTTCTTCTGCACGGTATCGGAGGTTGGCAAAATTGTCTGTTCAGCAAAACAGTAATCTTGCCAATTCCTTTATTCAGAAACAGAAATCCTGTAATTCTTGATGAAGTTACAACAATCGTAGGTCCCGGCGAACTTATAGACGTTATTATTACAGAAAGAGGTATCGCAATAAATCCTTTACGAAAAGATTTAATAGAAAAACTTAAAGATAGTGATTTGCCGATAAAAACTATTCAAGAACTCAAAGAAGAAGCCGAAAAAATTTGCGGCGTACCGGAAAAACCGGAATTTACAGATAATATTATCGCCGCAATTAAATGGGTGGACGGTACAATTATTGATGTTGTAAGACAGCTTAAAAAATAATTAACAAATAACAATGAAGAGTTCTGTATAAAAAAATATACTTTTCAGACTGAACTCAATGAACAATAAATTGTGAAAAAATCAAAGATTTTTTCACAACTTCAAAATTTATACAATATATGAGAGACAATTTTTCAAAACAAGAGCAGGAGGTATTAGACGTTATAAAAACGGTAATCGACCCTGAGGTAGAAGTAAATATCGTAGATTTAGGTCTGATATACGAAATAAAGCACGACGAAAATGCTAAAACTATTTACGTGCAAATGACTTTGTCGGCAAGAGGTTGTCCGGTTGGAGATGCAATTATAAGTCAAGTAAAAACTGTTGTGGAAGCCAATAACAGAGATTACAATGTTACGGTAGAACTGACTTGGGAGCCGGAATGGACTCCGGATTTAATCACCGAAGACGGGAAAAAAACTTTAAATATGTAAGGTAAAGAACCTTTAATGAGCTCGGTATAAAAAGACCCTTAGGGTTTGGTTTAACAAAATTTGACAAATCTAAATG
>JAOZMN010000027.1 GCA_029934265.1 Bacteroidales bacterium | reverse complement strand
TTTTTAGAGGCTTTATAAACCAATGATTTACAGACAAATACTTATGTTAAACTATGTTAAATAAATTAATTGGCTTTTGTTATTTGCATATTAATACATTATCGAATATTTTAGCTTTTTAAAGCACCTGAGATTCATTTAATTTGTATGAATAAAACTCAGCTTAGAAAAAAATCAAAGTCTTCTTTCCTTTTTAAATTCATTTTAGACAGGTACCTTATAAAACTTTCAGCTCCTCTACCGCAACTCCTGCTCTTTCGAGAATTTCAATTCCATCGGTTATTCTGTATTTTTCGGCAAAAACTACTCTTTTTATTCCGGATTGAATAATTAATTTTGAACATTCAATACATGGCGATGTTGTTACATAAAGAGTTGCATTTTCACTACTGTTTCCCGACTTGGCAACTTTTGTAATAGCATTTGCTTCGGCATGCAGAACATAATTTTTAGTTTTATTTTTATCGTCTTCACAAATATTTTCAAATCCGGACGGCGTACCGTTGTATCCATCCGAAATAATCATTTTGTCTTTTACAAGCAAAGCTCCTACTTTTCGTCTTTTGCAATAAGAATTTTCCGCCCAAATTTGAGCCATTTTCAAATATCGCTTATCAAGAAGTATTTGTTTTTCCATTTTGTAACAAACTTATTTATTTTTATAATTAAATTTTTCTTCAGGCAAAGACTCTATTTCTTTCTTCAAATTTTGAATAATCGTTTTTTGTTTATCGTCCAAAGTTATTTCTGTATTTATTTTTTCAAGATATTCTAAAGTTTTTTGTTTTGATTATCCCTTTATGCCAAGTTCAGCTTCCACGAGTTTGGAAACTTCATCTGCCGGGTTGTAATATAAAACTCCGGATTTATTTGTATCCAAAACTCCTCTTAAACCTTTTTTTTCTGCAACTTTTTTCAATGCCGCATTAAATTTTTCCACAAGAGGCTGGTATAATTCGGTTCTTTTTTTATTGATTTCTTCTTGTGCGGATATTTGATATTTTTTTATTTTTTCGTTAAGAGCATTAATGCTTTCAACCTCGCTTTTTTTCACAAGTTCCGACATTGTTGCTTCTTTTTCTTTAAATTCATTCACCTTCAAAGTATATTCGTCGTTAAGTTTTTTTGCATAATTTTCGTAATCGGCTATAAATAATTTTAAAGTCGAATCTGCTTTTTTAACTTCCGCCATTTTAAGAAAAACTTTGTCGCCGTCAATATATCCAACTTTTTGAGCATTTGTAGCAAAGACAAACAATAAAATTGCCAATAATGTAAATGATGTTTTTTTCATTGTAAAAAATTTTAATTTGTTAATATTTAATATATTACTATAATAATTGCAATTAAAACGAATATAAGGTATTCTCTCCGTTTGATTGGTGGAATGTTTTTTATATAAAAATTTAATCCCTGAAAATTCATAAAATAAATACTCTACACGGCAAAGTTGCAAATAAAGTTTTAGAATTAAAAATATAAGAAGTTTTGTTAAAACTATCAAATTAATCTTTTTTTTTCTAATTTTGCTTAAAATAATTGTAAAAATGATAGATTCATTCAAACATAAAGGCTTGCGAAGGCGACTTGTGCAGTCAATTCAACGAAAAGGAATAACAGATACAAACGTGCTTGAGGTTATGAATAAAATACCTCGCCATTTTTTTATGGTACCCGGTTTCGATGAAAGAGCTTATCAAGACAACGCCTTCCCGATTGCCGCCGAACAAACTATTTCTCAACCTTATACGGTTGCCTTTCAGACAAGTTTACTTAACATAAAAAAAAATGATAAAATATTGGAGATAGGCACCGGTTCCGGTTATCAAACCGCTGTTCTATTAGAACTCGGAGCAAAAGTTTATACCGTAGAACGACAAAAAGAACTTTTTACACTGACTTCCAAATTATTTAAAAAATTAAATTATTATCCAAAAAATTATTACGGAGACGGGTACAAAGGTCTGCCTATACACGCCCCTTTCGATAAAATTTTGATTACCGCCGGAGCTCCTTACGTTCCGGAAACTTTGAAAGAACAACTAAAAACAGGAGCTTGTATTGTAGTACCGGTAGGTCCGCAATCAGGACAAGATATGCTGAGAATTACAAAAATTTCTGACAAAGAATTTAAAACGGAAAATTTCGGAAAATTTGCTTTTGTTCCGTTTTTAAAAGGTAAAAATTAGGTCTTCGACCTTTTTGTAAACCATTAGTAGTTAAAACATTACACAAAATAAAGTATAGTTTTTATAAAAAAGTAATTAATTTTTAATAAATTGTTTAATGACAATAAATACACTTGTTTTTAGTCCGTTCGATGTAAATACATATATAATTTCCGACAAATCCGGAGAGTGTATAATTATTGACCCTGCTTGTTACAACAAAAAAGAAGAGCAAAAACTGCAAAATTTCATCAGTGAAAAAAGAATAAAACCTGTAATGTTGATAAATACACACAGTCATTTGGACCATATTTTCGGTAATAATTTTGTTCTTAAAACATACGGTTTAAAAAGTTGTATTGCCAAAGAAGGGCAAATTGTTTACGAAAAAGCAACAAGCGTTGCAAGTGCTTACGGCTTTGATATGCCGGAACCACATAAACCGGGTGCGTATATTTCGGAAAACGATATTCTTAAATTCGGAAACTCGGAAATAAAAATATTACACATTCCGGGACATTCTCCGGGAAGTTTAGTCTTTTATAATATTGATGAAAAATTTGCAATAGTAGGCGATGTCATATTTTCGGGAAGTATCGGCAGAACAGA
Organism: Bacteroidales bacterium; assembly: GCA_029934265.1. Lineage (GTDB taxonomy): Bacteria > Bacteroidota > Bacteroidia > Bacteroidales > JAADGE01 > JAOZMN01. Next base: position 12,881 of record JAOZMN010000027.1, on the reverse strand, counting down.
CTTACCGGGCGGTGATTTCGACACATTAAGCTCAGGAATAAAAAATAAATTATACAATCTTTCGGAAAATATTATTTTATATCCCGGACACGGAGAAATAACTTCCATAAAGAAAGAAAAAGAAACAAATCCGTTTGTAAGAGGCTGATTTTAAAGCCTCTAAAACGCAAAACTAAAAAAAATGACATCGTTTGTTTTTATAAGTATTTATGTATAACTAATAAAAACTTTAAAACATACAGAAGTCCGGATTTTATTCAAAAATCAATATTTTTCTGTACAAGAAGTTCGTAAGTATCAAGGTTTAAGGCAAGTAAATTACCATACATCGAAGTATCGAATAAATTACGGAACCTTGTGTAAACACAGCCGTTGTCAAGTCTGATAATATTTTTATGTTGTAAAACATCATTCTTTATTTTTTCAAGCGGTTGCAATTCATGCCCGCATACAGTTACTTTGTCGGTCTTTTCATAATTACTGTCCGGCAAAATTGTTTCACAAAGTTTGTGTTTTTGCTCAAGCGGATTTTTTACGGAAAAATCAATTCCTGCATGAACAAAATAAAAATCATCGGTTTCAATATAGTATTTGGTTTTATCAAGAAATTTAATGTATTTTGTTTTTAATCTGCCTTTTTCGGAAAGCAAATTCGGACATTTAATAATTTTTTTCATGTGCAAATCAAAATCATAATCGTCGAAATTATAATGTGCATTTACTAAATCGTTATCATGATTTCCTCTGCACAAAAACAAATTAACATCTTTTTTTTGTAATAAAATAAGGTAATCAAGAACCTTGTCGGCTCTCGGACCTCGTATTACATAATCACCAAGAAAATAAAGTTGTATATTTCAACCGAAATATACAATACAAATTTGTGGGCAAAAAAAGCACTGAATAACAGTAAAATAAAAGAATAACAATAAAATAAAATAAAGTTGTTTTTTATTTTATTGTTAAAAAGAAGTTAATAAAGTTGCTACAATTAAAAAAAATTGTACTTTTGCAAAATTCTATAAAAGTGCAGGAGCATTTTTAAACATCTTAAAAATATTGATACCAAAACTTAATGTATTGCCGGTCAATACATTATTTATCAGAGCACTAAAGCTTAAAACTTACGAATTTAAGAAAATATACAGAAAATTTATCAACCTAATTAATAACATTGTGGATACTTTAAGTTACAAAACAATTTCGGCAAACAAGGAAAATGCCGACAAAAAATGGTTGCTCATTGATGCAGAAGGACTAACACTTGGTCGTATGTCATCTGTTGCAGCAATGATTTTAAGAGGAAAACATAAAACAAATTTTACTCCTCATGCCGATTGCGGTGATTATCTAATCATAATAAATGCCGAAAAAATTCAACTGAGCGGAAATAAGTGGGCAAGTAAAACTTATATCAGTCATTCCGGATATCCCGGCGGACAGAAGGTTACGAAAATAACCGAATTGATTGCTAAAAAACCGATAGCACCGGTAGAGAAGGCAATAGTTGGCATGTTACCTAAAAACAAACTCGGAAGAGCACTTTTCAGGAACTTATATGTTTATGCAGGAAGCGAGCATGAGCAAGAAGCCCAAAAACCGACAAAAATTAATATTAACACAATTAAATAAAAAAATGGAACAAATTAATGCCATTGGCAGAAGAAAGTCAGCAATTGCTCGGGTATATTTTAGTGAGGGTGAAGGGAAGATAACTATAAATAAAAGAGAATTTAAAACTTATTTTCCTCAAAAAAACCTTCAATACGTTGTAAACCAGCCTTTACAATTATTAGAAGTCTCCGAAAAATATAATATCGTAGTAAACCTTAAAGGCGGCGGAACAAAAGGACAAGCGGAAGCACTGCGACTTGCTTTTTCGAGAGCACTTATAAAAATAAATCAAGAAGATAAACCTGCTTTAAAAGCAAAAGGATTTCTGACAAGAGACTCTCGTGTTGTCGAACGTAAAAAACCGGGACAACCAAAAGCAAGAAAAAAATTCCAATTCTCAAAACGTTAGGAAATATTTTTTTTATATAATATATAAGGTTAAAAAAACCTTATCTGTTTAGTATCTAAATTATCGAGACCGATTTATTTTTTTTCAACTAAAGATAAAAGCTACTTGGTAATTGATTAATTTTAAAGAACGTAAACATAAATAAATAGAATGTCAAGAACAAATTTTGAACAATTATTAGAAGCCGGAGCACACTTCGGACACCTTAAAAGAAAATGGAATCCTAATATGGCTCCTTATATTTTTATGGAACGTAACGGTATCCACATTATCGACTTACACAAAACTGTCATAAAAATAGATGAAGCCGCTAACGCTATTAAACAAATAGCCGCTTCCGGACGTAAAATATTGTTTGTTGCAACAAAAAAACAAGCAAAAGAAGTAGTATCCGAAAAAGTGAAAGCCGTAGGAATGCCATACATCACAGAGAGATGGTCGGGAGGAATGCTGACAAATTTTCCAACCATTCGTAAAGCTATCAAAAAAATGTCCGCAATAGACAAAATGACGACAGACGGAACATTCGACAATATTTCCAAAAGAGAACGTTTACAAATATCTCGACAAAGAGGTAAACTCGACAAAAACCTTGGAAGTATTGCAGATATGAACAGATTACCCGCCGCTCTTTTTATTGTTGATGTAAATAATGAACGAATTGCAGTAAAAGAAGCTCAAAAACTTCAAATTCCCGTATTCGGAATCGTGGATACAAATTCCGACCCGAAAGATGTTGACTTTGTAATACCGGCAAACGACGATGCAACAAAATCGATTGCCATCATTATGGATGTAATAGCAGAGGCTGTAAATGAAGGAACAAGCGAATACGCTTCAAACAAAAAAGAACGTAAAGCTGCACAAAACGAAGCCGGCAACAATAAATCACAAAGAAAACCGGGAAATACAAGAGCAAGAAGAAACCCCAAAAAGAAATAGTAGTATCCACTCATTAAAAAGGTCAAAAACCTTAAATTTATAAATTTTCAATCACGCAGGTTGAACTAATTACATATAAAAAAATGGCTAAAATATCAGCAAAAGAAGTTGCAAAACTTAGAAAAATGACAGGTGCAGGTCTTATGGACTGTAAAAATGCACTCTCCGAAACAGACGGAAATTTTGATGATGCAATCGACCTCTTAAGAACAAAAGGACAAAAAATAGCAGGAAAAAGAGCTGACAGAGAAGCTAATGAAGGTTGTGTGTTGGCAGGAGTAAACACTGAAAATACCACAGGAGCCGTTGTTGCATTAAATTGCGAAACTGATTTTGTAGCAAAAAATGATGATTTTGTAAAACTTACCAAACAAATTCTCGAACTTGCTCTTGCACATACTCCGGAAACATTAGAAGAATTAAAAGCACTGAAAATAAACACTAAAACTGTCGAAGATGAAATTATCAATCAAACCGGTGTTATCGGAGAAAAATTACAACTTTCTTATTATCAAAAAGTTGTAGCAGCTTCAGTTATTTCATATACACATACCGGAAATAAATTGGCAACTATCGTAGGTTTTAATGTTCCGAGTTTGGATATTCAAATAGGAAAAGACGTAGCAATGCAAGTAGCATCAATGGCTCCCGTAAGTTTGGATAAAAATGATGTACCGGAAGAAGTTAAAGCAAAAGAACTCGAAATAGGTAAAGCACAAGCTATTGAAGAAGGTAAGCCGGAACAACTTGCAGAAAAAATAGCTTTCGGAAGACTTAATAAATTCTACAAAGAAAATACCCTTTTAAATCAGATGTTCATAAAAGACAACAAAAAAACAATCGCTGAATATCTAAAAGAAAATAATAAAGATTTAACAGTTACCGCATTTAAAAGATTTAGTCTTAATGCGTAAAAGACTATCGTAAAACTCCAAAAATTTGTTTTATAACAATAAATTAAAAAAAAGATTACTTTAACGTAGTCTTTTTTTTTTTTTTTATAAAAAGATATATCTTTGGACTATCAAAATATTAAATACTAATTTTAAATATGTTCAGAATTATGAAAAGAATTTTTATTATTTTTATCGGACTACTCCTTATTGGAACAACAGCTGACGCACAGTTTAAAGGTTCGGAAAACAGACTATGGGAATCAACAGACTTCGATTTTCACGCAAATGTAGGAGGACGCAAAGATGACCCCGGTACTGCAATACGAGAAATTCATGCAGTCAGTACAGAAATAGCATGGGCTACTTTTTCGGATTGGCAAGTACCTAATGCTCCGACTTTAAACAAAGTAGCATATACTACAGACGGTGGTGCATCATGGATAACAGTTGCCGGTCCCGGCGGAAATCAAGCCCAATATTCAAATATTTGTGCCATCGATGAAAAAACTGCATGGATAGCGGTACACACCTCTGACCCCGGTTTATATCACACTTCTGATGCAGGAATAACATGGACAAAAGTTGACGGTTTATTTGAAGATGTTGCTGTAATGTGTAACTTTGTTTATTTTTGGGACAAAGACAACGGTTTTGCACAAGGCGACGTTAAAGACGGAGTATTTACTCTTTATACAACTTCCGACGGAGGTGCAACATGGACTCCTAATTCAAGCGTAAGTGCTGCGGGAAGTGAACTCGGAGGAGTTGCAGGAATGTACGGCGTTGCAACTGACGGAACATTATGGTGGCAATCAGACCAAGGACGTGCTTTCAAAACCACCGACAAAGGTATCAGCTTTGCTTCTTCGGAAACAGGCTTAAAAAACACAAACCAACAACAAGGCTTGAAAGTAATGGACGCAAATACCGTCATTTTCCCTGCTTTTGATACTTCATCAAAAACTTATTCGTACAAAATAACTACCAATGGCGGAGCATCTTGGGAAAGTTGGACTCCACTTGGAGCAAACGAAACTTACGGAACATTCGGCTTTACTTCCGTTCCCGGAACTAACTTCCTTGTAAGTATCTCATCAGAAGAAAGTACTACAGGAGGAGAAGATAACTTTATTTCTTATTGTGCAGATGGAAAAAGCGGAGAAGAATGGACAATATTCCCTCAATGGATTGCTGCCGAACAAGATAAAACTCAAATGACTTACGTGAAATTTTTTAATTTTGACGGAACAATTAAAGGTTATGCTAGCTCTTTCAATTACGGTCCTACTTACAAAGGACTTGACGGTATTCTTGTATGGGACGGAACATTAAAAGGAATTGGAATTTCTTCAATTCAAAAAAGCGAACTTAATATTTATCCTAATCCTGCTACCGAAATTATATATGTAACCAACGTAAAAAATGTTGCAAAAATATCACTTTCAAATATGCTGGGGCAAACAATTAAAACTGTTGAAAACCCACAAGGTAAAGCTCAAATTACTACTTCGGATATAGAAAAAGGTTTCTACATAATTACAGTAGAAACAAACGAAGGACAAATTCTTACCAATAAAGTTTTAGTAAAATAATCTTAAAATTTTACGTGAATTAATAAAAAAGCATTATCTCAAAGATAATGCTTTTTTATTGCTTATTTGATAAAAAAAATAGTTTTATCAAAACAAAATTTTCAACTTTGCAACTAAGTAACAATATAATTAGTCTTATGAATTTAAACCGGCTCCGAAGAGCTTTATGATATTAGAAAACGAAAATATTAGATTAATAATTGCTATTGTTGCATCATTTGCAATGACTTACATTTCGATACCGTCAATAGTAAGAGTTGCAAACATAAAGCACCTGTTCGACGAACCCGGGAAGCGAGCATCGCATTCAAATAAAGTTCCTACGCTTGGCGGACTTGCCATATTTGCCGGCTTCTCTGTATCAAGCCTTATTTTTGTCAATTTGCCGGAGCTTAAATATATTATTGCCGGAATTATAATATTATTTTTTGTCGGAATAAAAGATGACATTTTAGTAATTGCCCCACTGACAAAACTTCTCGGACAAATATTTTCTGCAACAGTAATAATAATGTTTACAGATATTGAAATAACTAATATTCACGGACTTTTCGGAATTAACGACATTCCGAGATATATAGGAATACCTCTTACTGTTTTCACGATAATAGTAATAACAAACGGCTTCAATTTAATAGACGGTATAGACGGACTATCCGCAAGCATAGGCTCGCTCGTTACAGGAACTCTCGGATATTGGTTTTACAGAACAGGACATATCGAACTTACAATCATAAGTTTAAGTCTGATAGGAGCATTATTGGCATTTTTACGTTTCAATTTATACAGTTATCAGCGAAAAATTTTTATGGGTGATACCGGTTCGCTAATTATCGGACTGATAATTTCAATTCTAATCATAAAATTTAATCAAATTAACACGGAACACAATTTTGAACTATCCATATGGGGAGCTCCGGCAGTATCATTCGGAATTTTAATTCTACCACTTTTTGATACTTTAAGAGTAATGTTTATAAGACTTTGCACAGGTAAAGGTATGTTCAGACCGGACAAAAATCATATACATCACAAATTACTCGATTTAGGACTTACGCATAAAAAAGCAACATTTATACTTATTATTACAAATGTCATTTTCATTATTTTAGCATTTTGTCTCAATCAGATATTGCGAACACGCACTCTTTTGCTTGTTCTTTTTCTGCTCGCAATGATAATTTTTTATATCCCGACCTTTCTTAAAAGGAAAAAAGAAAAAGAATTTGAAATTTAGAATAAATACCGGAACATAAGTTTTTACAGCACAGTGCTTGCATAACAAACACTCCAACAACTAATTACAAACACAGCTTTATCCCTTTAAAGAAGTCTGAGACCTTACAATCCTGAAAATGTCCAAATTACAAAATAAACTTTCCGACTTAAATAATTCACTTGACGGCGAACTATTTTTTGATGAAACTTATCGCACAATATACTCAACCGATGCGTCGGCTTATAAAGAAAAACCGACAGCCGTAGCCTTTCCGAAAAATAAGACAGACATCAAAAAACTTATTTATTTTGTCAAACAAAATAAGCTATCCTTAGTTCCGAGAGGTGCGGGAACTTCGCTTGCCGGACAAGTAACAGGAAACGGAATTATAGTTGATGTATCAAAATACATGAACAAAATAATAAAAATATATCCCGAAAAAAATATTGCAATAGTACAACCCGGAGTTATTTTAAGCGAACTTAATAAAAAATTATTGAAGTATAAATTACAGTTCGGACCGGAAACGTCATCTGCAAATCGCTGTACCATAGGCGGAATGCTCGGAAATAATGCCTGTGGTTTGCACTCGCTTGTACACGGAAGCACACGAGAACACACAATAAGCATAAAAACAATATTAAGTTCGGAAGAAGAAGTCGAATTTAAAGAAATAAACAAACAGGAATTTGAAAATAAATGCAAAGGCGATAAGCTCGAAAATAAAATATACCGGAATATTAATAAAATATTATCCGATAAAAATATTATTGAAAAAATAAAAAAAGAATATCCGGATAAAAATATCCCCCGCCGAAATACAGGATATGCACTCGACATCTTATCGGACAACAAAATTTTTAATAACAACTTTTTTTTCAATACCGAAAGAAAAAACAAATTTGATATTCAAACAAAAGTAAATATTAAAAATTTTAATTTCAGTAAATTACTTGCCGGTTCGGAGGGAACACTTGCATTTACTACCGAAATTACACTAAATCTTGTCCCGCTTTTACCGCCCGAAAAAGCATTGCTTGTAGTTCATTTTTCCAATTTGAAACACGCTTTTAAAGCAAACTTAATAGCATTAAAATACAATCCTACAGCAATCGAACTTTCCGATAAAACAATACTTGAATTAACAAAAAATAATATTTCATTACAAAAAAATCGTTTTTTTATAGAAGGTGAGCCGGAAGCAATTTTAATAATCGAATTTGCAGAAAATCAAAAAGAAGCTATTACTCGAAAAGCCGATAATCTCGAAACAGAAATGAAAAAAGCAGGATACGGATATGCTTTTCCTCTAATTTTCGGTGATAATATTCAAAAAGTTTGGAATTTGAGAAAAGCCGGACTCGGTGTGCTTTCCAATATGAAAGGCGATGCCAAGCCGGTAAGCGTAACCGAAGATACGGCAATAAATACGGAAAAATTACCCGACTATACAGCTGAATTTTCACAACTGATAAAATCATACGGATTGACTTGTGTTTACCATGCACACATAGCAACCGGCGAACTGCATTTGCGTCCGATACTTAACTTGAAAAACGAAAAAGACGTAATTCTTTTCAGAAAATTGGCAAAAGATACTGCAACTCTCGTTAAAAAATACGGAGGTTCTTTAAGCGGAGAACACGGAGACGGTCGTTTAAGAGGTGAATTTTTAAAACTGATGTACGGTGAAGAATTATATTCCGTTTTTGAAGATATAAAGCAAACTTGGGACAAAAAAAACATCTTTAATCCGGGTAAAATTATCGACACGCCGGCGATGAACAGTAATTTACGTTATATTCCCGGTAAGGAAACAAAAAACATAGAAACAACTTTCGATTTTTCGGCGGAAGACGGAATTATAAGAGCTTCCGAAAAATGTAACGGTTCGGCGGATTGCAGGAAATCCGCAATTATCGGCGGAACAATGTGTCCGACCTATATGGCACTCAAAGATGAAAAATTCACCCCAAGAGCAAGAGCAAATATGTTGCGTGAAATTTTATCTTCGGCAAAAAATCCTTTTGACAACAAAGAACTTTATCAAATTCTCGACCTCTGTCTTTCGTGCAAAGCCTGCAAATCTGAATGTCCGGCAGGCGTGGATATTACAAAACTTAAAGCGGAATTTTTACAACAATATTACGAAAATAATACTATTCCGATAAGGACAAAGCTGATAGCAAATATAACAAAAATAAATTCATTTTTATCGAATTTTGCCGGAATTAATAATTTTTTCACTCAAAACAATCTTTTTTCAAAATTAATATTAAAAATTATAGGTTTCAGTACAAAAAGAAAATTACCAAAATTACACAGAAAAACACTAAAACATTATTATAAAAAATTACAACAAAAAAAACAAAACCACATAAACACATATCAAAATTTGTATTTATTTGCAGATGAATTTATAAATTTCAACGAGCCGGATATAGGTATAAAAACCATAATTTTACTGAATAAATTAGGATACAAAGTTATTATTCCCGACATTTCGGAAAGTGGAAGGACTTATTTATCTAAAGGGTTAGTAAAAAAAGCAAAAAAAATTGCAGAAAAAAATATCAATCTTTTAAAAAATATAATTAACAAAGAAAATCTTTTAATAGGGATAGAACCTTCGGCAATACTTACTTTCAGAGATGAATATTTGGATTTTTTCAATAAAAATTCCGAAAACGGAAAAAATGCTTTAAAAATTTCCCGAAATACTTTTATGATAGAAGAATTTATCGAAAAAGAAATAAAAGCCGGACGAATTTCAAAAGAAAATTTCACAAAAGAAAAATTAAACATAAAACTGCACGGACATTGCCAACAAAAAGCAACAGCCTCAACAGAAGCTACAAAATTTATACTTTCGTTTCCGGAAAATTATAATGTAGAAGAAATTCCTTCAGGTTGTTGCGGTATGGCAGGAGCTTTCGGATACGAAAAAGAGCATTACGAAACCTCTATGAAAATAGGAGAACTTGTATTGTTTCCTGCCGTAAGAAAAACACATAAAGATACTGTCATAGCAGCAAACGGCACGAGTTGCAGATGTCAAATTGAAGACGGTACAGCAAAGAAGGCATTGCACCCGATAGAAATTTTATTCGACGCAATGATATATTAAATTGTGAAGTTTTGAAATTGAAAAATTGAGAGCTTGAAAAGTTCCACTATACAAAAAAATAATTCAATATGATAAAATCTGAATATCAAAATATGTTTGAAGCTGAAAATACTTATTGGTGGTATGTTTCACTTCATAAAATTATTGATTTTTTTGTTCGTAAAACGAAAAAAAAAGAAAATCCGAGAATATTTGATGCAGGTTGTGGGACCGGCAGAACCTTAGAAGTCTTACAAAAATACGGATATACAGAAGGCATTGATTATGAACAAGAAGCAGTTAAATATTCTTTAAAAAGAAACTTAAAAAATATAAGTTGTGCCGATTTGAATACTTGGAAAAATACCGGCGAAAAGTTTGATTATATTATAAGTGCCGATGTTATTTGTTGCACCGGAGTTTCCGATGATGATGCCGTTATCCGAAACTTTTACGATGCCTTAAATAAAGGTGGATATTTAATACTTAATCTTCCGGCTTTCAGGCTGTTAAGTCGCAAACACGATAGGGCTGTTTTTGTGGATAAACGTTATACTCGAAAAAAAATCAATTCTCAACTTAGAAAAACAGGTTTTACGATTAAACGCTCAACTTATCGCTTTCCGTTTATGTTTTTTGTGCTTCTTTTGAAAAAAAATATAGAAAAAATTACCAAAGACGATAAAATAGAATCGGATTTGAAAGAATTACCGAAATTTATTAATAATTTCATGAATCTTATTATGAAAATTGAAAATTTATTGATTTCTATAGGATTAAATTTTCCGCTTGGCAGCTCGGTATTTGTAATAGCAGAAAAAAAGATTTCTAAGGTTACAAACAGATATTAATTATCTTCAGCATACCACTCGCCATAAGAATTTGCGGTTTCGTGCAATTTTACGCTGTATAATTTTACTTCAGGTTCTAATTTTCGAGAAATTCTGTCTGCAAAATCTACAACCATATTTTCGCAAGTCGGTTGATAATCAGTAATTATAAGTCTGTCAAAAATTTCAAGGCTTTCTTTAAATTTTCCATAGGAAGCTGATTTATTTATTATTACCGCATGGTCAAATACATCAACAATACTGTCTGTTACAATTTTTTTCAGGTCGCCGAAATCTATAAGCATTCCGGTTTTAGGGTCGTTCGGATTATCTTTAACTTTACCTTTTACGGTAACCGACAATTTATATGAATGACCGTGCAAATTCTTACATTTTCCATTGTAATTCCACAATGCGTGTGCAGCTTCAAAACTAAATTCTTTTGTAACTCTTACTATGCTCATAATACTGTAAAATGTAATAGTTTGAGATAACTATTTTAAAACAAGATAACGACTTTAAGGTCTCAGACCTCTTTTTAATGTTGCTATGCCCTCGTGTAAAATTCTTTTAATCAAGAAGTTATCTTAAATAAATGTCGAAATACTTTTATAATATACCTTATAATACTTATTATACAGTACAATGACTAATACACTCGATTATATTATTCAGACTTTGATGTTTCAGCGTATAAAATGTATTTTTACCTTTTCTTCTCGATAAAAGCACCCCCCTGTCTTTAAGTATTCCCAAATGGTGCGATGTTGTGGATTGCTCTATTTTCAACAATTCTCTTATTTCGGTAACAGTAAGCTCTTTACCTTCATCAAGAAAATTTAATATTGCAAGTCGCATCGGGTGCGAAATTGCTTTAAGCATGCTTGCCGCCGCATTTAATTGTTCGGAACTAAGTTCTTTAATTTTCACGAGTATATATTTTTATTACCGATGATTAAATTTTATCGATTGTAAGATCTTCGACCTTTTTAATAAAACAAAAAAAACTTTGTAGCAGTACACTTACATCTGCAAATCTACATATTTTTATATTAAAATAAAGTAAGTCCTATATAAAATTTTAAATTATCAACATTGCATCACCGTAAGCTCCGAATTTATATCCCTCTTTAATTGCTTTTTCATAAGCCTCGAACATAAAATTATATCCGGCGAATGCTGTTGCTGTCATTAACGGTGTCGATAAAGGAAGATGAAAATTTGTTATCATTGCATCGGGTATTTTAAAATCGTGAGGCGGAAATAAAAACAGATTTGTCCAACCTTCAAATGTTTTTAAAGTTCGTTGGGTCGAGACTGAACTTTCAAGAGTTCTTACTACCGTTGTTCCTACTGCACAAATTTTTTTCTTTCCGGCTTTTGCCGTATTTACAACATCAACCGTTTCTTGTCCGATAAATATTTGTTCGGAATCCATTTTATGCTTGCTCAAATCCTCGACATCTACGCCTCTGAAATTCCCCAAACCTACGTGTAATGTAATTTCAGCTTGTTTTATTCCTTTTATGTCAAATCTTTTCAAAAGATGTTTGCTAAAGTGCATTCCCGCAGATGGTGCGGCAACTGCTCCCTCTTCTTTTGCATAGATAGTTTGGTATCTTTCGTCATCTTCCAAAGTAGGAGTTCTATCCATGAATTTGGGCAAAGGAGTTTCTCCGAGTTCATCTAATGTTTTCTTAAAATCCTCATACTCACCATCATACAAAAAGCGTAAAGTTCTGCCTCGTGAAGTTGTATTATCTATAACTTCGGCAACAAGTATCTCATTTTCACCGAAAAAAAGTTTATTTCCTATTCGTATTTTTCGAGCAGGGTCCACAAGTACGTCCCACAATAATTGACTTCTGTTTAATTCTCTTAACAAAAACACTTCAATTCTTGCTCCAGTTTTTTCTTTATATCCAAACAAACGAGCCGGAAAAACTTTTGTATTATTAAATATAAAAACATCATCTTCTTTAAAGTAATTTATAATATCTTTAAATACTTTATGATATATTTTATTTTTTTTTCTGTCCAATACCATCAATCTGGAATCGTCTCTGTTTTTGGCAGGATGTTTTGCCAGAAATTCCGGTGGTAATTCAAAATTAAATTGTGAAAGTTTCATTTTATATAGAGTAGTTAATTATTTATAATATTATTTTCAAATTCTTTTACGGTTATTGCATCTTTAACGCAGTAATCTCCTATTCGAGTACGCTCCAAACCGCTTAAATATGCTCCGGAATTAAGTGCTTTGCCAATGTCAA
>JAOZMN010000272.1 GCA_029934265.1 Bacteroidales bacterium | reverse complement strand
CAGCTTCATGGCAGGTCGCCAATCGGAATTTGTATCGGAATTTACTTTTTCAATCGGACTTAATTTATAAACTTCGTTTAACTCGACATTTTCGGCTGTTTTCCTGAGTTGTTCAATGATTTCGGGTATTTCGGATTTATATTTATCGTCAATATCCAATAAGTAATAATTATCCAATGTTGTAATATCTTTGTCTTCAATGTGGGGAAACGCTTGTTTTATTTCAGGATTATAAGATTTTACGATTTTTGTAATTTTTTCCAAATTATCCGGCGATTTTACGGAAAATAAAATCTCACCTTCATTTTTATTGTTCACGTAAGTAATGCCGGACAATTCATCTACCGGCAATTTTCCGTTTTTATGAGTAAGGTAGCCGATAATTATTACAAATACGACTGTAACTGCTATTGAAAGTTTATAAAATTTCAAAATAATTCTCCATAACATTGTGAAAATCATTATTATAAATAAATCTCGAAGAATCCACCAAACCATAAATTGTTGTAATTCATAATGAAGAAAAAAAGCTCCGAAATGAATGATAAACGATATGGCAAGCAAGAAATTTACTGCTGATTTATTTTTTTTGTGCCGTTTATCTTGAATATACCACAAGGCAAGAGAAAAAAATATTATTATTCCCGTATAAGGATAAATATTTCCGATTGTATTTATCATAGTTTTAAAATATTTTGTGAATATGAAAAATCCGAATTGCCGGTCCGGTCATAAATATCGACATTTTATTTTCTGTTTTGTAACTTATTCGGGCTTTTGTGCCTTGAATTTTAAGTTCTTGCGGAATTTTAATAATCTGATATTTTACATCATTATCTATATTTATAAATCTCCAAAAACCTGTTTCTAAGTTTACAAATTCTATTATACCGGTTGCGGTTGTTATATCTTTTAATTTTTCGTTTTCCATACTCAAATTTTATAAAACTTCACCTGATTTTGAAATTTGTCCGGGAGTATAAGTTGCAGAAACGGAGTAAATTTCAGTTTGCGGGTCGTCTATTTTATATGTCCATGTAATTCGCTGAAAATCAGCTGAAATTTCTCCGGTACATTCTTTAAGCAGATAAGTCGTTCCCTGCAAATCTTGGTCGGCAACGGTTATTATTCTGTCAGAGGAAATTGTACCTTCAATTTTATTATCTTTACCTGTATTATGAAAATTTTTGATAATAATTTTGTCAGTATTTGAAGTATCTTTTTCGATTGTTACTTCATAGTTTCGTGTACCCTGGTCATCTATTTCAGAGCAAGCCCAAAGTCGTGATATTTCTGTACTCATTTCTGTTGCTTTTACTTCAACTTCTTCATCTTTACAGGAATATAAAGTTGTAATTGTCAATAAAATTAAAAATAAAGATATTTTTTTCATTTCAAAAAGATATTAAAAGTTAGTTATTATACAGTAAGTTGCGTTTATTTTGTAAAAATATATAAGTAAACGCCGTCATGTTTAAAAAAAGACGCTTGCAAGTGTAACTTATATATAAGGTGTGAAAATTTCATCTGCCCATAATAGAGTTTCTAAGCTGTTTTGTTTCTTAAAGCGTGCGAACGCCGGCTTGTTCCGACGAACTGACATATTCAATGATTCACTATTAGTAATATAAACGTTGAGTTTAGTCTAAAAAGTAGATTTTCTCGAAATCAGACCATTAGGATTTTAAGTAACAATCTGTAAGTTAAGCATTTAGTCTCATTGGGTTTTGTTAAATCAAACCCTAAGGGTCTTTTTATACCGAACTTGTTTTATATTTTTAAATTTACGCATATTTCATGTAAATTACCCATAAAATAATCACAAAAACAGATATTATAACTCCTTTTGCAGAACGGTTCATCTTTCTGTTCAGAAATAAATAAAAAATTCCTAAGTCGGGTAAAGTACAAAGGCTTACAATTTTAGTTAAAATTTTTCCTTCCATTCCGTCCACGAAAGTCCAAAATAATGTATCGGAATGTTTTATCATGTAGAATATAAAAAAAGTAAGTATCGGTATTATGATACCAACTACAATTCCTACTATTTCATTGTCTGATTTTGTTTTTTTTCTCGGCAACATATTTTTTTAGTTATCGGTAAACAGTTTTTAATTAAAAAAAAATTTTTACTTTTACGGTTGTTTTGCAAAAATATAAAAAAATACTCTATTTTATGTTTTTTAAATAATAATATCACCAATGTATATAATAAAAACCAAAGGAACAGGGAATATATCCGATTTTATACAACTTCGTAACGATAATTTTGTACTAATAAGTCATTTTAAAGTTTCACGATGTGAAACTGCTTTAAGAAAATTAAAATTAAATTTAGAAACAGAAAAAATAAAAAATATAATACATGAAATTGATTATGGAGAAATAAAAAAAATAATTGCAAATTAAAACAGACGGAGGTCTGAAATTAAAGTATAAAAAATGATTAATTATAAAGGTGTTTCGATAGTTCGGAAGAAAGTAACAATTTTAGAAAATATTAATTTAAGTTTAAATGCCGGAGATTTTGCATACCTTACAGGAAATGTAGGAAGCGGAAAATCGAGTTTACTTAAAACAATTTATGCCGAAATTCCTGTTGAAACAGGAACGGCAAAAGTTGCCGGCTACAGTCTTAACGATATAGAACGCAATGAAATACCGTATTTGCGAAGGAAACTCGGAATTATATTTCAGGATTACCGATTATTGAATGACAGAAACATATACGATAATCTTAAATTTGTACTTGAAGCTGCTGAAATTTCTGACCGGAAAGAAATCAGAAACAGGATTTCGGAAGTAATTTCAAAAGTGAATTTAGAAGGCAGAGAAAATAAAATGCCTTACGAACTTTCAGGAGGCGAGCAACAACGTGCCGGCATTGCAAGAGCTATCGTAAATAATCCTCAAATTATACTCGCCGATGAGCCGACCGGAAATTTAGACCCCGACAGTTATTATTCAATAATGGAAATATTGGTAAAACTTGCAAAAGCAGGAACTTGTGTGCTAATAGCAACTCATAATCAGGAACTTATAGAAAAATATCCGGGAATAAATTATCATATTGAAAATAAAACTTTAAGATTGATTTAAATTATGAATCTCAAGAACACATTAAAAGCACTCGGACCGGGTTTGTTATGGGCGGGGGCTGCAATCGGGGTTTCACATCTTGTACAATCCACTCGTGCCGGAGCGACTTTCGGATTTGAATTTGTATGGGTAATTTTACTGGCAAATTTATTCAAATATCCGTTTTTTGAATTTGCTCCGAGATATGCCGCTTCAACCGGCGAAAGTCTGATAGACGGCTATAAACGACTGGGTAAGTGGGTAGTAATTTTGTATGGAGTTCTGACAATAGCAACCATGTTTACACTTATTGCCGCTGTTACTTCGGTTACAGCCGGATTAGTTTCAAATATATTCGCATCTTCTTGGAATAGTTTGACAATGTTTACGGTTGTTTTGCTTTTTACCGGTGCAGTTATAGCTTTCGGAAAATATTCGGTTATCGACAAAGTTGTAAAAGTAATAATTGTATTGCTTGCCGTATCGACCATTATTGCGGTAATTTCTGCATTTTCCGGCGGTTTCAATCCCGACCCTGCAAATTCGGCACATTTCGATATTGCAAGTGCCGCCGATATTGCCCTTTTGCTTGCTGTTGCAGGTTGGATGCCGACTGCAATAGATATTTCCGTATGGCATTCCGTTTGGACTTTGGCAAAAAAAGAAGAAACAGGATATGCACCCAAATTAAAAGAAGCATTATTGGATTTTAATATCGGTTATATCGGAACAGTCGTGCTTGCTTTCGGTTTTTTGGCTCTCGGAGCTTTGGTTATGTACGGTACAGGTGAAGAATTTTCCGGAAATGGGGGAGAGTTTGCAGGACAATTAATTTCTTTGTTTACAAAAAGTATAGGAAATTGGGCTTATTGGCTTATTGCGATTGCCGCATTAGCAACTATGGCAAGCACTACGCTTACTTGCTTAGATGCCTATCCGAGAGTTCTCAAACCGACTACCGAAGCAATATTTAAAAAATTCAAATCAGACAAAAAGTCAAAATCATTGTTCTGGTTTTGGCTGATTGTTGTAATTGTCGGTTCAATCGGACTTAAATATTTTGTCGAAAATATGAGAATGCTTGTAGATATTGCTACAATTCTTGCCTTTCTTATGGCTCCGGTTTTCGGATACATGAATTATAAAGTAATTACCGGCGATAATGTCCCAAAAGAAGCACAACCGAAAATGTGGCTCAAAATTCTAAGTTGGGCAGGTTTATTGGTACTAACGGCTTTTAGTCTGTATTTTATTTATATAAAATTTTACAGTGAACAGTGAACAGTTATCAGTGAACAGTGAACAGTGAACAGTGAACAGTGAACAGTGAACAGTGAACAGTGA
>JAOZMN010000271.1 GCA_029934265.1 Bacteroidales bacterium | reverse complement strand
ATGTCGTTTCAAACGGAATTTCTTTAAGAAAAATACCGATAGGATTAGAAGTTGCTTTGTATTCGATAATTTTATTGTCTCGTGAAATTATTATCGGATTGTTAGCACCCGAAAATTCAAGTTCCAATGTTCTTTTATTTATTTTACATAAAGATAAGTCGATACCGTCGTCCGTGCTTTCTATTTCAAATGATTGATTGAGTAATGATTTTATGTCGTTTCGGAGTTCTTCGAGAATTATGTTGGTTCTGGTACGCTTGCGTTGAAATGTAGCCTTATTCAAAAGTGAAATTCCGAGCATACTCAAAAAAGCTCCGGGAACTCCGTGTCCGGTACAATCGGCAGCAACTATGAATAAATAATCGTCTATTTCTTTTACCCACAAAAAATCACCGCTTACGACATCTCTCGGATACCACATTACAAAATAATCAGTGAAAAAAGAATCCAAATATTTTTCGGAAGGGAGTAGAGCATTTTGAATTTTGCGAGCATATTCTATACTTTTCAAAATTTTGCTGTGATTATGCTCTATAATGCTTTTTTGCTCTTCGATATGCTTGTATGTAACAGCATTTTCGATTGCGGCGGAAGAATAAATTGCAATATTTTGCAGAAAATTTATGTGATGTTCTTTAAATTCGTTTTCATTGGTGCTTTGTACCGAAATCACGCCAAGTTTTTTATCTTTGGAATATAACGGAACGCATATAAATGATTTTGGAATTTCGCCGGCAATAGCTGTTATTTCGGAATATTCGTCTGAAACTTTAATGTTATCTTCTCTTATTAATTTTCCTGTTTTGAAGCATTCTACGGCAGGTCTTTTTTCGTTAAGAGAAATAGAAAAAGGCTTTACCGTTTTACCATTTTCTTGTACATAAGGAATATTCAGACAATATTCTTTGGGACTGTAAATTGCAACATAGAAAGAAGTCGGTTTCATAAAGTTGAAAACACTTTGGAAAATTTGTTCTAATATTTCGTCAATGGAAAGTGTCGAATTTATTTTTTGTCCGAACTCTCGAAGTCGGCTGACTTTATCGTACGATTTTTTTATCGTGTTTTTTCGTTTTACAAGTTTTCGATTTTGCTTTTTTACCTTCTTTACATATCCTCTTAGTCTTAATGAAATATTTATTCTTGCAATCAGTTCCGATTTTACCAAAGGTGTCGAAACGTAGTCAATCATACCTGTGGCGAAATATTTTTTTAAAGTTCCGGAAACCTTATCTTTTTTTCCTATAAGAATTGCCGGTATGCTTTTCAAATTTGCAATTATTTCGATATTATCCGAATGATTGCTGACATCTATGATTGCAAGACAAACATTTTTGTTAAAATGTGTTTCTTTAAGATTATCGTATTGTAATATTTGATATTTATATTCACGAATCAAATTTATATCATCGAGACAATCACTGATTTCAGGCAGTAATTGTTTGCTGATTCTGTATAATATTATATTTTTTGTTTTCATTAAAATAAATTAAACCACTCAAAATTAAACAAATTTACGAAAAAAAAACATTCATTACTTGTTTTTTTTATAAAACTGCATATTACCAGCTATCAAAAAGATTTATTTCTGCATTTTCAAAATCAAAAAAGATACCGAAATTTCGATATTTACTTGCTTCTTCTTTTTTGGGATTTAGTCGGAATGAGTTATTTTTAAGATTTTCACTTTTTTTATTGTCAAAATCTATATATTTATCGTCTCCGGAAACATCGGTTAAAATAGCAACTTGTGTTCCTTCATAAAAATAAGTACTTACCAAAGAAGGAGATTCAAAACTTCCGGTATGACTTGCCGTTCCCATAGAATTATCTTCATTTCCGAACTTGTAAGTATCGTTTCCTTCCAAATCGAATAATAATGAATTTGACCTTAAAGCGGCATTGGCAATACTGATGGTTTTTGCTTGATAAAGGTCATCACCTTGTTTGTCTATAAGCAAAGTATTAGTCCAATCCCAACCGAAACTTATACCGGCACCTTGCTCAACGATATGTTTGTCGTTGCCTTTTTCATCAATAAGAACTCCCATTGCAAAATGTGCCGCCGAAGCGTGAGTAAAATAATTACTTTTGTAATAATCGTTTCCCTCGTTGTCATACACAATTCCAAGTCCGAACCAATAACCGATACCGAGCGAAAAATTACCTGAAATATACCTGTCATCGCCTTTGATGTCAATAATTGCACCTATACCGCCTGCCCAATTATGACCGTCGCTTCCATCGCCTCGTCTTCCGTAACCTGCTCCTTGTGCATTATTCAAATTTATGCTTTTGCCGGAATGATAATCGCCCCTGTTAAATACCTTAGAATCAGGCTCTGCAATATATTCATCGTTACCGGAATAATTTGCAAGTACTCCGATTCCGTTAACGCCCCCCATTCCTTGTCCGTCTCCGTAGAAATAAAATTTATCGTTGCCGGTTGCATCGAAATTAAGCCCTATGCCGAAGTATCCGCAACCTTGCCCTGAATTTTCCATATTATATTCGTCGTTTCCTTTAATATCTAAAAGTAAACCGATACCGAAAATGCCGAGTCCTTGCGAGTAATTTTCGGAAATGTAAGTATCGTTGCCTTCCAAATCGAGCAATATTCCCGTACCGAAAATCCCCGCTCCCTGTGTTGCAATGCCGACTTGCTTATTAATGTATTTATCGTCCCCTCTGAAATCGAGGCAAACCGAAATCGGATATTCCGGCGAAGAATTTGCTCCGACAACACCGGTGTAAGTATCTTCGCCACCTAAGTCAATTATAATAAACGGATTAATAACATTATGAGTATCTTTTCCGCTACCCTTTATTTGAATAATTCCCAAAGGAGTTTCGATTGAAATATTTAGATTATCCAATTTATATTCTTTTCGATTTTTTAAAAGCGAATCAACTTCATACCGAAATAAATCGGTGGAAGCAACAACTTTTTGTGAAGAATAATACAGAGATTGTAAATCTATCGTCTTCATAATATCGTCAAATTCAGGATAATATATATTACCGTCTCCTTGTGTAAATGCGAGGTCTCGAATATGAAATACTCTTTGCATATCTTTGGGCGAAACGTTCCTAACTGCTATTTGTCGCCAACGATAAGCATCTGTAAGATTAATTATCAGTTTTGTCAGAGAAACTTTTATTTCCAAAGGTAAGGAGCTGAATTTATCTTTAATTTGAGTATCGAAAATATTTTTGCTTTGATATGTATCTTCAAACGACCTGCCCGTTGTTTCTTTATTGCAAATTGTATAAATATTTTTCAAGGCATCAGATAAAGCATTAGTATCATTAGCATTAATCTGTTTTATAATATTTGCTCCATAACCTCGATTACTGCCTATATATCTGTCAATAGAAAGACTTTGTACAAGTTTAAACATTACATTGGAACTTTTTGCAAAAACTTCCGGTTTTAAAAATTCGCTGACAATATTTGACATCGTTTTGGAATAATCATACAATTTAAGCGGTTCTGCGAACAAATCGTCGAAAGCAATAAACTTATACGGTACTTGCTGAGGATATTTAAGCCAATAGGTTTTTGGTTTATATCCAATATCGTCTTGCGAAATGCCAAGCGAATCCAAAGCTGTTTGAAAAGCGTCCTGCTTATTATTACTGCCCTGTGCTTGAACTTTATTTATTGATAGTACACAAATAAATATCATTAAAAATACAAAAGTTATTATTTTTTTTGCAGTGATATTTATTTTCTTTGATACCATAGAATATGGGCGTATCGCTTGATTTCCTGTTTTTATTTTCATGATAAAAATTTTAAATGTGTTAATTAGCTCAAATTGAATATTGCCCTTGTCGAGTCTTTTAATAGGACAATTAAATCAAATCCGGTCTTAATTTTTCAGTTCGTTCCAACGATTTTTCAAACCGCCATTTTTCGATAAGTTTATCGTTACCGGAAAGTAAAATTTCAGGAACTTTAAGTCCTTTATATTCAGCCGGACGAGTATAAACCGGCGGAGCAAGCAAACCATCTTGAAACGAATCGCTTAAAGCTGAGGTTTCATCGGAAATTGCACCCGGAATCAGGCGAACAATACTATCAGTAATTACTGCTGCCGCAAGCTCTCCACCCGTAAGCACATAATCACCGATTGAAATTTCGTGTGTAATTAAACGGTCTCTTATTCGCTGGTCGATACCTTTATAATGACCGCACAAAATCATAATATTATCGAAATTTGAAAATCGGTTTGCCGTTTCTTGCTTAAATTGCTCACCGTCCGGAGTTGTATATATTATTGCATCGTATTTTCTTTCGGATTTCAAAAAACTTATACATTTATCCACCGGTTCAATTGAAATAACCATTCCCGCACCGCCTCCGAAAGCATAATCATCAATATTTTTGTGTTTTTTTTCGGAATAATCTCGCAAATTATGAATAAATATTTTTACG
>JAOZMN010000634.1 GCA_029934265.1 Bacteroidales bacterium | reverse complement strand
AAGAAAAATGGATAGTTATAAATACTGCAAGCAAGTGAAATATAGAAGTTTGAGTTTTATCGGTTTTGAAAATCACAAAAAGTAAAGCGGTTAAATAAATAATTAGCGATACGACTGATATATATACAAAAGGCAAATACAAAAGGGTTAAAAAAGCCGGTAATATTAACGATAATACAAAACAGAAGGGTACAAAATGCCTTATACTTAACGATTTATAATTTTTAGTATAATATACTGTCAATAAATTCCAATATCCGTTTCTGAAATTATTTTTTGCAATCGGTTTTATTTTTTCTCTCGAATAATAAACGGCTTTTGCATCGGGAAGTAAATATAATTTCTTTCCGGCTGAAATTAAACGCTTTGAAAGTTCTATATCGTGATTTCTGATTAGTCGGACATCGTATAAACCGGCTTCATCTAAAATTTGCTTTTTGTATATCCCGAAAGGTAAAGTATCTACTTTTTGAACTTTTTCTACCCCTGTCCGAAATAGCGAATTGCCCACACCAAACCGATTCGATAAAACTTTGGTTATCGCTATCGACATTTTTGTTGTATTTTTAACTTTCGTAATTAATGTCCCCCCTACCCCGTCAGCATCAAGTTCTTGCAATTTCGATACACATTTCCCTATGTAATCCGGCGAAAAAGAAGAGTGTGCACTTGCAATCATTACAAGTTCGGAATTTGCATTTTTGATACCGATATTTAATGCAAAAGGTGTATATTTTTGTGGATTGTTCAATAACTTTACAAAGTTATATTTTTTAGAATACTCTTTAACTATTGATTTTGAATTATCCGTACTGCCTGAATCAATTATTAATATTTCAAGTTTATCAGTCGGATAATCATGATTAATGAAAGAATCAATACACGTAGAAATATATTTTTCTTCGTTAAAGCACGGAATTATAATGCTTACTGAATAGGTATGTGATTTTCGATTTTCGATTGTTAATTGGTTATTTAAGTACTTATACAAAAGTTTTTTCGCATCAACTTTTATATAATAACTAAGTTCGGTATAAAAAGACCCTTAGGGTTTGATTTAACAAAATTTAACGAATCTAAATATCTAATTTACAGCATATTACTTAAAACCCTAAGGGTCTGATTGCGAGAAAATATACTTTTTAGATTAAACTCATAACTTGATTATTAAAATTTTGATAGCGTATAAAAGTGGTGACTTTACTTATTTTTGATTTTATTTAAGAA
>JAOZMN010000633.1 GCA_029934265.1 Bacteroidales bacterium | reverse complement strand
ATTTGTTAAATTTTGTCAAATCAAACCCTAAGGGTCTTTTTATACCGAACTCATATATTAATTCCGGTAAAGTTCAAACTTAATTCATCATTTCGACATAGTATTTATAAAAACGAGGAATTACCGCAAGTCCTTTGTAAAACATTTCCAAACGATAACTTTCATTAGGAGAATGTATTGCATCTTCATCAAGTCCGAATCCCATTAAAATTGTTTTTATACCGAGTACTTCTTCAAAGTCTGCAATTATCGGGATACTTCCTCCGGAACGAACAGGAACCGGAGTTTTTCCGAATACATCTTCATAGGCTTTTTCAGCGGCTTTATATCCCGGTATGTCAATTGGCGATACATAACCTTGTCCCCCGTGCAGATATTTAACTTTTACGCTGACCGAATCCGGTGCAAGTTTCATGAAAAATTTCTCAAATTGTTCTGCAATTTTTTTATAATTCTGATTAGGAACAAGCCTCATCGAAATTTTAGCATAAGCCTTTGACGGCAATACCGTTTTTGCACCTTCGCCGATATATCCGCCCCAAATTCCGTTCACATCGAGAGCCGGACGAATACCTGTTCTTTCATTTGAAGAGTATCCTTTTTCACCGGCAACAGTTTTAAGTCCGATACTTTTTTCATATTCCGAAAGATTAAAAGGAGCTTTTGCCATTTTTTCTCTTTCTTCGGAGCTTGCCTCAAGCACATCGTCATAAAAACCGTCGATAGTAATTTTTCCGTTTTCATCGGTAAGTCTTGCTATCATTTGCGAAAGAACGTTTATCGGATTTGCGACCGCACCTCCGTAAAGTCCTGAATGTAAATCTCTGTTCGGACCGGTTACTTCTACTTCCATGTACGATAAACCTCTGATACCGGTAGTGATAGACGGAATATCCGGAGCAATAATTCCGGAATCCGATACAATAATTATATCTGCCTTAAGCATATCTTTATGGCTTTCCATAAACGGACGCAAATTCGGCGAGCCGACTTCTTCTTCTCCTTCAATAATAAATTTCACATTACACGGTAAGCTGTCATTTTTTATCATCATTTCCAATGCTTTGGCGTGCATAAATGCCTGCCCTTTATCATCGGAAGAACCTCTTGCATAGATTTTTCCATCTCTTATTTGAGGCTCAAAAGGCGGACTTGTCCACAATTCCAACGGTTCGACAGGCATAACGTCCGTATGTCCGTAAACAAGTACAGTCGGCAAAGTTTTGA
>JAOZMN010000270.1 GCA_029934265.1 Bacteroidales bacterium | reverse complement strand
AGTTTAACAGACATATTGTAGTTGCCGATACTTATTTCTGTATCTTCCACAAGTTCACCCCCAAGTCCGATTTTATTTTCGACATTGTTTAAACCATTTGTATATGTGTAAGAACCATCTCCGAGTTGTTTCCACTTTGAACCGTTCCAGTAATAGAAAGATTTATTTAAAGTGGCACTTTCAACTGTATTATAAACTAATAAACTTACTTGCGGATTTGGTACTGTACTTGCATCTTCCACTCCCGAAAGTGCTACACGAGGTATTAATAATCCTTTGTCGGTTGCATAAACATCAAGTATAGCACTTTGATGTGGCTCTTGTGTATTTACACCAATTTGAGCAAACGCCGTCAGGCTCATAAAACTCAAAAAGATAATTGTAAAAATCTTGTTTTTCATAATATTAATATTAATTATTGATTTGTATTCAAATTTAAGTTTTGTACTTGTGCTTATTTAATGGACAAAGCCTTTTATAAGGTCTCAGACCTTTTTATTGTTGCTTACGCACTTGTGTAAAATTAATATAATCAGGCAATTATAAATAAGTAAATATCGAAATACTTAAGTAATAGACCTTATATAATTGTTTTTGACCTTGCACTTGTGAGGTGTTTTCACCTCACAATTTTCAGCTAAAGTGCTGTGGCTGTCAGGTGAAAACACCTGACAGGTGCAGGTGGGGAAATTCATGTTAATCTAATACAATTATTACCGCCTCTTGGCTTTCCTCTTGACAACCGCCGTTTGTAGTAAGAATACATTTATATTTTCCTTCGTTTTCTTTTTTGGTTTCTACTGTGTAATGACTGCCGGTTGCTCCGGGTATTTCATATCCGTTGTGATACCACTGGTATGTTTTAGCGTTTTCGGAAACTACATATAATACATTTGCGTCCCACCCTAAGTTGATTGCATTATTTTTGGGTTGTGCGGTTATCTTTACTGCTTTATTTACTTTTACTGTGGCTGTATAGCTTTTTTCGGAACAGGCTATTGTTGTTAGACAATAATAATTACCCGCATTTATAGTTTTAGCTCCGTTTATTTTCAATATTCTTGTGTCTTCTCCTGTTATGTTAGGACGATTATCGCCTATGACTGCTCCTGCTTGATGCCACTGATAATTAATAAGCCCATTGTAATTTACACTCATTGCAAGTTCTGCTGTGTCTGTTTCACATATTGCTATGCTTGCAGGCTGAACTGCTATTTGAGGTTTAATTGCCGAAACTTTTACATTTGAGAAGCATTTTGCATAATTTCCGTAACCATCAACTACTGTCATTATTACTTGATTATCGCCTATATCATCGCATGTAAACTTGGTTTTGGCAGAGTAAAACTTATCTATATAACAATTATCCCAACTACCGTTATCAATAAAACTAGGTGATACTGTTATTGTACCTTCTTCGATAGTGCCGGATGCTTGTATTTCGATACTTACAGCTTTACACTTAGCAACAGGTGGTACTCTATCTATTACTTCAATTTGTACGTTTTGTGTTGATATGTTACCATGTATATCGTGTGCAGTAAAAGTTACATTATTCATTCCTGTGGACAT
Source organism: Bacteroidales bacterium (assembly GCA_029934265.1). Lineage (GTDB taxonomy): Bacteria > Bacteroidota > Bacteroidia > Bacteroidales > JAADGE01 > JAOZMN01. Next base: position 2,908 of record JAOZMN010000270.1, on the reverse strand, counting down.
ACAATCGAAATTGAGTCGGTCGTTTAAGCCAGTTTCCATATCCGAACTAAGATACATGCCTCCTGTTGCATCACCTTTCATTGCACAGTTGTCGGCAGTGGCAATATTAATATCTGACAAGAAAACTACTGCTTCTCCAACTGCATCTAATTCTATAGAAAAATTTTGAACATCTATAACAGGAGGAAGTACATCACGTACTCTCACAACTGCTCCCAAAGTAGAAGTATTAGGCTGATTATCCTTTACAGTTAAAATTACATTTACATCTGTATATTCTTCGGGGCTTGCTTGGCTTATTACCGTATTGCAATCAAAAGCATTAGGCGATACGGTTTTGTGCATTGTGCAATTATCACTGCTGCCGTTATCTACTTCGTTGGGCTGTAAACTGTAATGTCCGTTTGCATCAAGTTCTACTTCAATATCTTTCGTTATTACTGTTGGTGATATATTATCGTTTATTCTAACAGTTTTGCTTGTAGAGCCTGTATTATCGTATATATCTTTATGATAAACTGTTACAGAATGATTATGAGACAGAACATCATTACAACCAAAATTATAACGGCTTAACCAAGGCGAACCATTTAAGCTACAATTATCATTAGCACCAGTAAACATATCACCTGTTGTTATGGTTATGGGTGAACCATTGTTATCCACTGCACGAGTAATATTGTTTGCATAAACTTTGGGAGCTTCCTTATCTCTTATTTTTATTGTTTGTGCTTTTTGGTCAGATGTTGGAAATTGATTGTGTTGTACTGACCAATTTACTGTATGTGTTCCTACATCAAAAATTGCATTCAGAAGCGATGAATTGTTATTTTTATCGTTTGTTAATGTATGATTATCCCCACAACTTGTGGCACTTGCATCGAAGTATGTATTATGTGATTTATAATAGCATTTTCCGGGAGTTGTATTAGCTTTTTTGTTTGATACCGATATTTCTGGGTCAGTAGGATATATTGAGAAACAGGTTTCTAAGGATGTAACATAAGTTTTTATTTCTGCGGTACCTTCCTCTTCACAAGTATTAGGTTCATGTTTGGTGCCAATAGCATGTTTTTTATGATCACTTGTGCAAATACTTGGACAAGTACAAGGATTAGGAGTCGTGGTTGTTGTCGTATTACCATCAGCATCAGTAGTGGTGGTAGTAGTAGAGCCATGTCCCGGACAAGGTCCCAGCCAACAACCTGCATTATGCCCTTCCGGACAACCATCTGAACAAGGACAAGGCAAATTTATATTAAATGGTTTCAATAGAATTTTTGTTGTTACTTCACATTTTACTGCTTTATTATTAAAATGTTCTCCTATTTCGTATTTAGCGGAAGAATTACTTCCTACATCATTCTGACTTATTTTAGTGCCATAGTCAAAAGTCCACTTATAAGTATGAGAGATTAACGTTCTTTCAAATCTTTTTGTCGCTGGCGGATTTACATTATCCGCTCTTGCCATTACAGGTGTCTTTGCTGTAAATGTTACTTCTCCACAAGATTCGGGCTTTACAGGGCTTATGCTAATAGTTGGAGCTTCGGCACTTTTAACAGTACCATTACTTTGAGCCGCATAAGCTGTGGTCAGGTTTTCTACTTTTATATCTTCTCCACATGGTAGTCCCATATCAATTACTTCTATAGGGCATGTTTTTGTTTTTAGAATTGTACCATACGTATCAGTAGCAGTCCATACAATATCTGTTGTTCCTATTGGAAAGCTTTCCCCAGCCAATGTAGTACTATTATTAAAATTATTAGTAAGTACTATGGCACTTTTACAAGTTGCTGTAATATCTACAGTAGCATCTAATTCGCTACCTGCTACTGTATATCCTCCTGGAAGACTTGTAGTAGTAGCACATTTTATATAATTTACATTAGGTTTTCTTATTGTTACTTTTTTATTAAATTCGCAAGAACCTGTTTTTGTATAAACTTTCATTCTTAAGTTAAACTCAGTTCCGGGAGCTCCATCGAAAGTATAATCAAAAGTGTTGTCTTTGGGGTCTGCACTTCCACATGTGTTTTTTTTCATATCTCCATCAACCCACCACCTATATCCTTTTATACTGTTGTTACCTATTTCTACTCTTGTATTTGTCCACTGCATATCCTTCCATTCACAACTTCCGAAGCCACACCTTGAAAATCCTACAGCCACACGAACATCAGGTACTTGAAACCGTGGAGGAATATCAAATTCAAGATCCCAAGAAGTACCTATTGGAGCTGTTGCACTTGATCCAACAGGCTGATACCTTTGTTGATCTTCTGGTAAATAAGTGATGTATGGTGCAGGTTCACAATTGGTACGAAATAATTTACCATCACCATGATATTCTATCCTTTGTGTACAGGTGTTGCCTTCAAAGTCTGGCGGGAGTGATAATGTAAGAAAAACTTTACCTCCCAAGTGGTCATTACAAAACCAACAGGACGCAAAAGTCATTGTTGTTTTAATAGTACCTCCATTACTGGCATCAAAAGTATAGCTGCCTGTCCAATGATCATTTGCTACGTCTGGTAAGTTTACAACTTTTGCTGCACCTATTAATGTAGCCTTGCCGTAAAAGCTTGTACTTACTCCTGAGCAAACTTTCATAGAAGTGGAAGACGAACCATTTATTCTGGGGTTAGTACATTGAGCTTTCAGTTCGTTATTATTAGAAATAATAATATTAAATACTATTACTATAAAAATGTAAAAATAAAATTTGTTAGTTTTAACTATTTTTTTTTTAGATAATTTTAATAGGTAGGGAAATTTATTTTTCATAATTTTTAAACTTAAATAAATAATTTTTATGTAAAAATAATTCAAATAAAGACTAACGTAAAATCAACATTGTACAATATTATATATTTCTGCACAGAATTTTCATATATACTTGACT